>NZ_JAIWON010000070.1 GCF_020216885.1 Zymomonas sp.
CAAATTCGGCTTTTGAAACAGCTTATCCAAGGGCAAGGCATTGATGAAAAACAATGGCCAGCTAAGCAATTGGCAGGCATTATTGACCGTTGGAAAAACAGGGGTTTAACGCCCGATAAAATTGCAGGGAAAGAAGAAGACAGCTTTGCTGATGGACAAGGTGCGGCGCTTTATCTGGCCTATCAAAAAAGACTGTTAAGCCTGAATGCCTGCGATTTTGGCGATCTGCTTTTGCATATGCTGGTTATTTTGACCCAGCATCAAGATGTTTTGGAAAGCTATCATGATCGTTTCCGGTATATCATGGTGGATGAATACCAGGATACCAATCAGGCACAATATTTGTGGTTAAGGTTATTAGCCCAGAAAAACCGGAATATTTGCTGTGTTGGGGATGATGACCAATCTATCTATAGCTGGCGCGGTGCTGAAGTCGCCAATATCCTTCGTTTTGAGGAAGATTTTCCGGGCGCAAAGATTATCCGTTTGGAACATAATTATCGCTCGACACCGCAGATTCTCGGTGCGGCATCAGGACTGATTACCCATAATAATGCGCGCCTTGGGAAAACCCTATGGACGGAAAGCGATCAGGGCGAAAAAGTCAAAATTATGGGCGTTTGGGACGGCGCAGAAGAGGCAAGGCAACTTGTTGCTGATGTCCAAAATCTGAGGCGTGCCAATATTCCCTTAAACAAGATGGCAATTCTTATTCGCGCCCAATTTCAGAGCCGCGAATTTGAAGATATTTTTATAGCAAAGAACCTCCCTTATCGCATTATTGGTGGCTTCCGTTTTTATGAAAGAGCGGAAATAAGGGATGCCTTGGCCTATCTTCGGGTTATTGCTCAACCGACAGATGATCTTGCCTTTGAGCGTATCGTTAATGTGCCTAAACGCGGTATTGGCAAAAAAGCGATGGAAAAGCTTTATCAAGCCGCTTTTCTCGATCGCATTCCTTTAGCCATGGCTGCTGAAAAACTGGTTTCAGAAAAAGCACTGGGAAGCAAAATAACCCAGTCGCTTGGTCAGTTAATGAATGATTTTTCTGAATGGCGGAAAAGCCTGTCTATCATAAGCCATGCTGATGTTACCCGAAAGATGTTGGATGAATCCGGCTATAAAGCGATGCTTCGCGCCGTGAATGATGTCCAATCTGCGGGACGGTTAGAAAATCTGACCGAATTAGCGCGCGCAATGGAAGAGTATGATGATCTTGGCAGTTTTCTTGAGCATGTCAGTTTGGTCATGGATCATGAAAATGATCCGATAGATGATAAAATCACCTTGATGACAATGCACGCGGCCAAGGGATTGGAGTTTGACCATGTTTTTTTACCGGGGTGGGAAGAAGGGGTTTTCCCATCACAGCGGTCGTTAGATGAGGGTGGTCTCAAAAGTCTGGAAGAAGAAAGACGCTTGGCCTATGTCGGTATTACCCGTGCCAAGAAATGCTGCACCATTTTTCACGCTGCCAATCGCAGAGTTTATGGTCAGTGGATAGCCTCAACACCATCACGTTTTATCAGCGAGTTACCCGACGACCATATAGAAGAGAAATCGCTTCTTCGAAAAAAGACCCCTATATGGCGTGATATATGGGCAGAAGATAGATCCAAAAATCCGGCTTATAATTCTGCAAAAGAAGCTATTACGCCACCATGGCAATTAGCTAGTCGTCGGGGTGCAGGTTGGCAAAGGGCGCAAAAAGCCGCCGCTTCGCCCTCTCCTGCGGTTAGCCGTCCATTAAAAAAGAAGGACAGCCCTCAATATAAGATTGGTGACACGGTAAAACATGCCAAATTTGGTCAAGGCATCGTTAATGAAGTCGATGGGGACAAGGTAACAGTCGAATTTCACGATAAGGATGTCGGCATCAGAAAACTACTTTCGCAGTTTGTTTCTTTTTAAAGACTCATAGAACAACAAAAAAATTATTGTTTTTCAGTTGTTGTCATCAAATTTACACTGCGAATTGATCGAGAAGACCAATTTTTGATGCTTTTGACATCGCCTGAAGATAGGTCGCAACCTCGACTGGATAATAGACATTTTTGACTATCGACAGACTGCGCAGAAAAGCAAAGAGATGGAAATCATCGGTAGATAATTCCCCATTAACCGCATTAGACTCATCAATTAAGGGTGCCAATTCTTCCAGCAACAGGTTCATTTCTTCGCGTAAAGATTCACTTTCTCCCAGCCAACGGCTAAAAAGTCCTGTCTGGGCTTCTTTTTTGGAAATGAAATAAGCGCGTGCGGCCGTTGTCGAAAAATCCTCAAAAGGCGCACAAGCCATTCTTGGAATAATCAAAGAAGAGAATAAAGGCGTAACCCGTTCCAGCCAGTTTGCAATCTTGGATGAATTTCTTCCGGTGACAATAGGCGTGCTTAAATGGTCAATATAAGCCACAATATCCATACTTTCAGCGATAAAGCGGCCATCATCTTCTAAAATCGGCAACATTTTTTTGCCAATCATCCGTATTGGATCAGTTTCATTGTCATTCAATAAGACTATTTTTTCGAAATCAATGTTTTTCAGGCCAAAAATCATGCGCGCTTTGACACAGAAGGGGCAATGCTCATAAATAAATAGCTTGAAAGCCATAAAATACGGTCTCTTTTTCAATCGGGGGTTAAGACATCCCGATCATAATTCTGATAAAATAGAAATAAATGACCGTTACATCGGTTTGGCTTGTTACAGAAAAAACGACTGGGGCAAGGACAGTTATTCATCATGTCCGGTAGAATGATACCTGCCCTTTCACCTCAAAGCAAAAAGAGCTTAGCTTGGATTATCCAAGGTAAATAGATCGGATTCTTCGTCATAGGCGAAATATTCAGCATAGCGTGCCATACTGGTGACGGCCTTGATCGTATCATTGGCAGCCTCTTCTGACATGTAATCCTGAAGCTCATCACGGAAACGTTGTGCTGAAGCTTTGTGACTAGGCCGTTCATCCAAGATGCAACGGATATGAGCCGCCAATGGCACATAGACTGAAAGCTGTTGCGAAAAGAGATGCTTACGATCGTCAAGCTCGCTTTCGACAAAGCGCTGTCCCAAAGGCGTAAGACGGATATCCCCCTTTTCCATTTCGACAAAACGCAATAATTGCAGCGTTTCACCAACCGGAAATAAATCGTCAATTTCAAGGCGCAGACTGGCTGCAAGAGGGGGTAGGTCAGCCTTTCCATTATAGGGCGGTGCCGCAATCGTTTCGATCAAACCAGCCAATTCATTAACCGAGACCTTGGGCAAAACAATAGCAATACCATTTCCAACAAAAGGCTCGGAAGGAAGCCTATTGGTGCTATCTGTTTTTGAGGTCATCAGAGAATAAATTTCTTCTAAAATCTCTCTGAAAGCAGGATCAAGCCGATTTCTAGGTTGAGGTAATTGAACGTGGATTTCTCCAATGATATGCCCCGGATTTGATCCGAAAATTAAAATATGGTCACACATCAATACCGCATCTTCGATATTATGCGTTACCATCAGAATGGCTTCTATCGGCATCCGGCCTTCCGACCAAAGATCAAGCAAATCATTCCGTAGCGTTTCAGAAGTCAGCACGTCCAAGGCAGAAAAAGGTTCATCCATCAATAAAAGTTTAGGATGAACGACAAGGGCGCGCGCCAACCCGACCCGCTGGCGCATACCTCCAGACAATTCTTTGGGATAAGCACTCTCGTAACCATCAAGGCCGATCAGGTCGATAGCAGACAAGGCTTGCTGCCGCCGCGCTGCTGGTTTGACACCCCTCGCCTCTAGGCCGATTTCAACATTTTCAAGAACCGTCAACCAAGGAAAAAGCGCAAAATTCTGAAAGACCACAGCGACATCAGAAGAGGTTCCTGAAATCAGTTTACCTTCAAAGGTAACGGTGCCTTTCGTCGGTTGAATAAGCCCCGCAATAGCCCGTAAAAGGGTTGATTTCCCAGATCCAGAACGCCCCAATAACCCGACGATTTCACCCCGCCGGAGTTCCATATTGATGTTATCCAGCACAGTAATTTGGCCAGATGTTCCATTGTCATAGCTCTGGCAGACATCTTGCACTGAAACGAGTGGCGGATTTTTAACAAGGACAGAATTATCCATAACCAAGCTCCCATAAGGATAGGCTTTTAGTTGAAACGGATACGGCGCTCGGCAAAGGCATAAAGAGGCCGCCAAAGGATCCGGTTAAAAAAGGTAACGAAAAAGGCCATGACAACAATGCCAAGGACAACGCGCCGGACATCGCCTGCGGTTGTAGCGTTAGCAATATAAGCACCAAGGCCATAGGCTTCGAGTTGAGTGTTCCCCCAACTAGCGACTTCGGCAACAATGCTGGCATTCCAAGAACCGCCTGTAGCGGTTAAAGCACCTGTAATATAATAAGGAAAAATACCCGGTAACATGACCCGACGCCACCATGTCCATGACCGTATTTGATAGACGGCGACGGCTTCCTTTAGATCTGTCGGGAAAGAAGCGGCTCCGGCAATAACGTTAAATAGAATATACCATTGCGTGCCGAGAATCATCAGAGGTGAAAGCCAAATATTGGGATTGGCACCTGTCACAACAATCGCAATGACGACAAAGGGAAATAGAACATTTGCAGGAAAGGCCGCTAAAAATTGGGCAATAGGCTGGATATGCTGTGCCAAGGATGGACGGAGTCCAATCCAGATGCCAACTGGCACCCAAAGCAGGCTGGCAAGCAGGATTAATACGGCTACGCGCAGTAAAGTCATCAAACCACAGCTAAAAGATATCCAGAGATCCTGCCAAGAAAGTGCCTGACGTAAATAATCAAATGTAACCCAACCACCCCAAAGGATGGCGGACAAAACACAAAAACCCCAAGCATAATCCCCTATTTTACTATACGTATCGGCATTGGCCGGATTGACCTGATTTTCAGCCGAGGAAAAGCGAAGCATCATCAATTGTTGGCCAATCCACAGAAAGGGAGCTGATAAACACTTTATCAGACGTGTATGGCGAATAATGTCATAGACCCATGAATTGACTTTTTCTTTGCTCGTTGATTGCTCAACTTTGAATTTTTCAGCCCAAGCCAAGATAGGTCGAAATAATAGCTGGTTATAAAGAAGAATAATAACGACCATTGCCAAAACAGCGGCGGCAATGGCAGAGAAGTTTTTCTCATCTATCGCTAAGGCCAGATATGACCCGATGCCCGGTAAACGAATATCCGTATTCCCAACGGTGATGGCTTCGGAAGCGACAACAAAAAACCATCCTCCCGACATTGACATCATCGTATTCCAAATCAAGCCGGGGGCCGCAAAAGGCGCTTCTAATCGCCAAAAACGCTGCCATCCAGAGAGTTTAAAACTACGGCATACCTCATCAAGATCAGTCGGAATACTGGTCAGTGACTGATAGAATGAAAAGGCCATATTCCAGACTTGGCTTGTAAAAATAGCAAAAATAGAAGCACATTCAGCACCAATCTCCTGTCCGGGGAATAATCGGAGGAAGAATGTCACGGTAAAGGTCAGAAAGCCCAAAACGGGCACTGATTGCAAAATATCCATTGCCGGAACAATAATTTGCCCTGCCCTATGGTTTTTGGCTGCGAAAGTGGCAACCACAAAGGTAAAAACCAAAGATATTAAAATACCGGCAAACATGCGCAGGGTTGTCCGCAACGCATATTCTGGCAAGTGACCGATACCTAAAGAAATGGGCTGTTTTTCCAAGAGTGCTAAAGAGCCGCTCATATCAGAAGTGCCATGGACAACCAGCGCAATAGCCCCGCCGAGCAAGGTAAACGCAACCAAGTCATAAATATTCGGCAATATTGGGACACGGGAAAATGCCGGATTTGCACGCGGCTCTATGCTATTATGAGGAAGAAAGACCATAATAGACCTCATCGTCCATGATAGAATAAAATAAGCATGGCTTATCTATATTATAGAAAATTGGCTCAATTTTACTCAATAGGATAAATATTAAATCACTCATATTTTAGAAAAAATATGAATTAACGACAAAGTAACAAAAAATGAGGTAAATTTTATCGGATTGGATCAAGAAAAGGGTAGTAATAAAAAGATTGCATTATTGAATATACAATAAGAAAGCCGTTATTGATCATTCTATCTCTCCCGAACCGATGGGGAGCCAAGGCAGCCTTTCAATCGGCTTTCTTAGACAAAAACAGCGAACAAAATGCCTAATATCTGGGACATTCTAAAAGCCGGATAAAATCAAAATCATTTCGGCGTTAGAAACATTTTGAAACATAGATATCCCTGCTCTGTTACCTGACTTTTGTCAAGGTTAGATCATTCTAAAACAGATACGGGATAATTTTAGTACAAATTCTTTCATATCCTCATGAGGATATGAATTTATAAACGTCTCTTTGACGGTTAGCGGCTTTAAAGCTCTGGAAAAAAGTTTTTAAGAAGAAAAGGGTAGAAGAGAAAACTCTACCAAAACAAGAATATAGAGAAGGGAAATATAGGAAAGGTAACAGGATAGCTATGGCGTTTTAGCTATCTATTCAATTTTAAAGAAAAAAATAAACTCGACGTGTTTGGTACGGGTGGTCGGACTCGAACCGACACTCTATCGCTAGAAACGGATTTTGAGTCCGTCGCGTCTACCAATTCCGCCACACCCGCACAAAAGCGCTACTTGAAGCGTTTCGCTGTATAATCAGCTAAGGCCAACGCGGATGCCACAAGTAACGTCTTTCGTCCAGTCTATTTTTTACTTTTTTTGCATTTTTTATCAAAAAAGCCCAATTTTTTAAAATTTAGGCCGTTTCACCAGTCGAAGCGTTGGCCAATCACCCAAAACAACCCGATCTGCCAAACGCATACCCAGATTTTTATAGGCACGACACACCGCTTGTTCCTGCTCGGCAACCAATCCAGCAAGAATCAGAGAGCCACCTTCCTGTAAAGCTGGAACAAAGGACGGTGCCAATTCAATCAAAGGCCCTGCCAAGATATTGGCAATCAACAAATCATAGGGGGCTCGCCGTTTTAATTGGCGATTATCCATACCGGCGGCTACGACCATTTCAACCTGCCTACATCCCATACCCAAAGGCACGTGATTAACGACTGCGTTTTCTTTGGCAACTTCTACGGCGACCGGATCAATATCAGAAGCAATAACCCGCGCGGAATGCCACAAATGGCGGGCGGCAAAGGCCAATAAACCCGTGCCAGTGCCAATGTCAGCGACATTATGAAAATTTTGACCGGCCTTTTTCATCCGGTCAAGCATCGTCAAACATCCGGTTGTTGTTTCATGATGTCCGGTGCCGAATGCCCGTCCGGCATCAATCACAAACATCTTTTTGCCTTCTTCAGGCGCAACCGCATTGCTGGGTGTGCAGACCAAAAAACGTCCGGCACGAACCGGTTCCAGTCCAGATTGGGATAAAACAACCCAATCTTCTTCCTCAATATGTTCTATGATTTCTTTTTCCAAGGCCGAAGTCGGAGCCAAAACCCGTATAGATTTAACTTCTTCGGCCTTTGGTTCATGGTCAAAATAGACATCCAAACGCCATTCTTCGGGGCGTTCTGGATCAGGTTCAGTCACCATAATAACAGGCGGCTCATCCAGCAGGGCAAAAGCTCCAATTTCACCATCAGCAACCGCCTGCGCTTCATCTTTGCTGCAAGGTAAGGTCAGTTTCCAGCTACCGTTACAAGGGGCGTTAAAAGGGAATCCTGTTATCATATCTCCATTCCCTTGTTTTCTATTACCCATGGCGCCCAATCCATCCTTTTTCTATTTCGTGTTTTAAAAATTTAAACAGTTCATCATTTGCTTGATATCATCTATCAGCTAAAAGATATTTTTTGATATTTCCCCTGTTTAATCGGAGTATTTCTTGTGGCTCGGTCGACGGCTTCTTCTTCCTCTTCTCGCAAGACAGCATCGCCCGACTTTCAAAGAACGGCGGCTTTGTTGCATCGCTTAACGGCACTGGCAATTGCTTTTATTGGTTTTCCGCTTTTTACCCTATGGTTATTGGCGGTATCAAGCAGTCCAGAAAATTATGCACTCTTCTGGCATTATATTATTCACAGTCCCGATAAGAACAGCTTTGCCTTTTCCGTTAATATTATCAGCCGCATTATAGGGGTCATGCTCACATGGTGTTTTTTCTATCATGTGATGTCTGTAATAAGGCTTAATACCCTTAAACGGCTGCAACGCCCTTCCCTTTATAAAAATTACTTTTTCTACTCTGCCACAAATATGGTCGCTCTTATTTTAACCTTGCTGGTTTGGGGCATTATTTTTCTCGGGGCATAATGATGAATTCTTACAGTGACAGCCCGCTATCTGGAAATCACCGTTATCGTGATAGCCATCGAACCGATTTTTATAAAAAACTTATGGCGGCGGCTAATCTTCTTTTATATGTTTGGTTGATTGTCTCTTTTCTGGCATTACCGGTCTATGATTTTAATGTCATTAGACGTTGGGTATCCCAAAGCATCGTAGCCTTGCCGATGATTTTTCTGGCTATATCGACCTATGGCTATGCCTGCTCTTTTGTAGATAAGCTGTTCTCAGAGGAACGTTTTCCAAGAGCAGGGCTGTATTTCCAGATAGCTGCCTATTTTTACATGATAATTTTTGCAGCGATCGCGGTCTTTTCAATTCTGAAAATCGCTTTTCATTCTGGGATAAGCTAATTATTCAGAAAACTAATCCTTAATTCTCTATTACATAAAATATTAACACGAGGTCTGTGCGCAGACCGCAGGCCTTTACGGGGCAGGAGAAAAAACAGATGTCCATTCTTGCCAATGCGACAACCAAAGTGATTACGCAGGGCATCACTGGCCAACAAGGCAGCCATCATACAGCCCAATCTCTGGCCTATGGGACAAAGATGGTCGGTGGTGTGACCCCAGGCAAAGGGGGACAAACCCATCTTGATCTGCCGATTTTTAATTCGGTAGCCGAGGCAAAACAAAAAACCGGTGCCGATGCTTCCATGATTTTTGTACCGCCTGCTTTTGCAGGAGATGCTATTCTTGAAGCTATTGATGCTGAAATTCCGCTGATTGTAACGGTTACCGAAGGTATTCCGATTTTGGATATGGTGCGGGTAAAACGGGCATTGACCGGTTCTAAATCGCGCTTAATTGGCCCGAATAGTCCGGGATTATTAACGCCCGATTCCGCCCGTATTGGCATCATGCCCGGAGCTATTTTTAAAAAAGGTTCTGTCGGTATTGTGAGCCGCTCTGGCACTTTGACCTATGAAGCTGTTTTCCAGACCAGTCAGTTGGGTCTAGGCCAATCAACCGCGGTTGGAATCGGTGGCGATCCCGTTAATGGCACCAATTTTATCGATATTCTCGACATGTTCCTTGATGATGATGAAACCGAATCTATCATCATGATTGGTGAAATCGGTGGTTCGGATGAAGAAAATGCCGCCGAATTTTTGAAAGAGCAGGCCAGAAAAGGGCGTAAAAAGCCAGTAGCTGGATTTATTGCTGGCGTTTCTGCCCCTCCAGGGCGGCATATGGGACATGCCGGGGCTATTGTTTCTGGTCATTCTGGCAGTGCGGCTGCTAAAATAGAAGCCATGGAATCTGCCGGTATTGCGATGACACCTGATCCATCAAAGATAGGCTATACGCTGCTCAATTTGCTCAAAAAATAGAATAAAAAGCCTCTTCATAGAGGTTTAGAATAAAAATATATGGCTGATTTTGATTTAAAATTATTATTTTTTATCTGTCAGCCATAATTTTCATGTCGAAAAATTAAATCAAAATCTATTTAATATTACAATTTGCGCCCTATCCAGATAATTCTATTTTGCCCATTCTTAAAAACGAACCGGTCACCAAACGGTATCAAATCCTGAATAGGGGACAAGATGGGCAGCATCGATAGCCATCAAGGGAATAAAGCGCCTTTTCATAAAGAAGAAAGCAAAATCTGGACAGAACGGGGCAGTAAAAATTATTTGGTAACCAGTTTTGCCATGTTTTTGGTCGGTTTTATTACCTTTTCTCTTTTATATTGTGTCCAGCCTATTCTGCCTGAATTAACCCGTTATTTCCATGTGAGCGTTACAGAGAGTTCTTTTGCGATTTCGCTGACAACCGGTTTTCTTGCCGTTTCTATTTTTTGTTCAGGAGCAACGGCTGAAAGTTTGGGGCGAAAAGGTATTATGTTCTTTTCAATGGCTTCAGCTTCTTTCATGAATATTTTTGCAGCCTTTTTACCGTCATGGAATGTCTTTTTGATTGCGCGCGCTTGTGAAGGATTTGTTCTAGGTGGGGTTCCTGCTGTTGCCATGGCGTATTTATCGGAAGAAATACATCCGAAGAATTTAGGCTATGCTATGGGTATTTATGTCGGTGGGACGGCTTTTGGTGGTATGTTTGGCCGTGTTGCCGTAGGTATTATGACCGAATTTACAAGCTGGCAAATGGCGCTTAGAATTCTTGGAAGTGTTGACCTTTTGGCGGCGATCATCTTTGGCCTGTGTCTGCCCAGTTCCAAAAATTTTATCAAAAAAACAGGTTTTGATGTCAAATATCATGCCAAGGCATGGTCACAGCATATCACCCGTCCCGATATGTTTCTGCTCTTTGGAATCGGGGGGCTGGCTGTCGGTAGCTTTATTACGATTTTTAATTTTATTGACTTCCGTCTTATATCACCGCCTTTTTCCCTTTCATCTTCGCAAATCAGCTTTATCTTTCTGTCCTACATCTCGGGAATGATTGCCTCCCCTGCAGCCGGTTCATGGTCGGACAGAATAGGCCGAGGCCCTGTTCTTATTGCTGGGATTGTTATCATGCTTTCCGGTATGTGGTTAACGCTTACCAATCATCTTCTCTTGATGGTTTTAGGGGTATTTATCTTTACCACCGGATTTTTTACTATTCATTCTATCGCCAGCGGTTGGGTTGGACAGTTGGCACGTTTCAATAAAGGCCATGCGACATCGCTTTACCTTTTATGCTATTATATGGGTTCCAGTATTTTTGGTTCTTTAGGTGGTATATTTTGGACTTCAGGTGGTTGGCCAAGGCTCATCGCCTACACATCCTGTTTATTGGCTATTGCCACTATTTTTTCGACCATTCTTATTCGCCGTCATGCGCTATCTATAAAATAATATTGAGGCGCTGTACGGTTGTTTTTTTTAAATCCGTTCTTTCGTCATATGCCTATCTGCATCCGGCAAATTTTCTTTTGAATCCTCTTCTTTTGGGAAGAGGATTTTTTTCTGATTATTATTCGTGGTGACCAGAATTGGCTAAGACATTATGGACGGCCACAAAACGGACGATCCAGTTTTAGTTTACCTTTCGGCCTTTTTGCGTTCTTAAGGTCGGTTCTGCCGAGGCGGGGTCTTCTGGCCAAGGGTGGCGGGGATATCGGCCACGCATTTCTTTCGCAACCATATGCCAGCTTCCCACCCAGAAATCGGGCAGATTTTGGGTTGTCTGAATAGGTCGTCCTGCGGGGGAAACCAGCCTTAAGACCAAAGCCACTTGACCTTTTAAAAGCATCGGATGCTGTTTCATTCCGAATAGGGCTTGTGGTCGCACTTCCACAGCAGGATTTCCATCCGCCTTGTAATCAATCAAATGACTACTACCCGCAGGCGTAACCAATCTGGCAGGAGCCCATTGATCGAGTTGTTGTTTCCCATGCCAGCCCAATATATTTTCTAAAGCCTGCGTCAGATCAGCGGCCTTTATCTGGTCAAGGCGACGACATCCTAGCAATAACGGATAAAGCCATTCATCAACTTTAGATAAAAGGGTGTCATCACTTAAGCCGCCATCAGGAAAGGCTCCACCTTCTGATTGATGTGCCGCTACAAAAGCCCATCTTTCCCGCAAAGCCAAAGCCGCATCTGACCACGGTAAAATATCAAGACCATATTGCCGGACAGCCTCCATCAGAGCTGATGAAATCGCTTCTTCATCCGGGGAATCATCCTGTCCCCGTGATAGAATAATAGCCCCCAATCGCTGTAGGCGTTCAGTTTCAACAGATTTGGTTACAAAATTAAAACGGACATTTTGTTCAACCACAATTTTTTCAGAGAAAAGAGCGTTGATTTGCTCTGCCGTTAAAGTCGCAGCCGACAAAATCCGTGCCGATTGTGCTGCACCCTGTGCTTCCGCTACGGCCAACCATTCACTTTGCGCCAAAGGCGATAACGGATCTAATCGGAATCCCCTGCCTCCAGCAGAAATCCATTGTTCGCCTTTGGCATCACGCCTTTTCGCAACCCGATCAGGAAAAGCCAAAGCCACACAAGCCCCGACATCGCCTATCTCGATAGCTTCTGTTCTGGAAGATGCGGTTAAGCCGAGCTGTTTTCGCCATCGCATGGCAAGCTGACGTGCCTTTTGTGATCGGAGTGTTTTTTCACGATAAAAACGATTGAGACGGTTTTCGATGTCAATATCCATGCCGCCGATGCCGCGCTCGGAAAGCAAAACGGCGACATCAATAGCCAAAGCCCCCCAGCCCTTTGCCTCTGCCTTCAATATCATATGACCAAAAGGTAATGGCATCGGCAAAGCTGCTAGATCACGGCCATGCGGCAAAGGACGCTTATCGGAAGAAATCGCCTGTAAGTTTTCCAAGCGTTTATAGGCTTCTTCGATCGCTTTTTCAGGCGGAGAGTCAATCCAGCGTAATTGATGAGGGGTTACACCCCATAAAGCGCAATCCAATGTTAAAGCTGACAAATCGGCTTCTGTTATTTCGGGAGGATCGTAAGGGGATAAACCGACTTGAGCCGCTTCTTCCCATAATCGCCAGACATAACCGATGTCTTGCCGACCAGCACGACCGGCGCGCTGGTCAGCGGATGCCCGACTGACGCGTTCAGTCACCAAGCGCGTTAGACCTGATTGGCGATCGTAACGCGCCCGTCTTGTCAAACCGGAATCAACAACGATATGGATACCGTCCAATGTCAGGCTGGTTTCAGCAATGGCGCTGGCCAGAACAATTTTGCGATATCCTTCAGGCACCGCTTGAATAGCCGCATGCTGTTCCCGAAAATCAACTGAACTATGCAAACGATAGAGCAGGATATTGGAAGGCAGGTTTTCTAATAAAGCCGCCGTGCGTTCTATCTCGGCAATCCCCGGTAAAAAAGCGAGAATACCGCCGTCATTTTCGAGCAAAGCGCGACGAATAACTGCCGCCATATTCTGTTCGATTGAAAGATCGGAACGGCGGCCTTCATAGTGATAATGTAAAGGATAGCATCGCCCTTCGCTTTCAAGAATGGCGGCTTCGCCGACGCCCTCTTCCGCCATGAGATCAGAAAAGCGTGTCCCGTCCATGGTTGCCGACATTGCGATCAATCGTAAGTCAGGGCGCAAAGCAGATTGCACATCCAAGGCCAAAGCTAAGGAAAAATCGCTATCAAGACTTCTTTCGTGAACTTCATCAAATAAAACGGCCGAGATATTCGGTAATTCAGGGTCTTGTTGAATCTGATGACGAAATATTCCTTGGGTCACGACCAAGATGCGGCTTTTATCTGACCGTTTCGATTCCATTCTGGTCAAATATCCGACCGTCTGGCCGATGGGTTCCCCCATTATTTGCGCGATGCGTTCAGCTGCGGCTTTGGCGGCTAAACGACGCGGCGAAAGCAGAATAATTTGCCCTTGGCACCAATTCTCTTGTAACAAAATAGGTGCAATCGCCGTTGTTTTACCTGACCCCGGAGGCGCTATGATAACCGCATTGCTTCGATTTCTAAGTATTTCAGCCAATGGCTCAAAAATAGAGGAAACCGGCAATTCTTTCAGAAGGGCATTATTCTTCAACATAGAGAAGGCTTTACGGTTATCAGAAATTATTCGTCCTTCTTTTAATAAGCGCGGGCGATTGTAAATTCGACAGCTTCTATCAAAGCCTCTTTCACTGCACCGTCAGGAAAAGCATCCAAAGACTGGATAGCTTTTTCACCATAAAGACGCGCACGTTCCAAGGTATCTGACAAAGCATCCGTGTTCACCAATAGAATTTTGGCAATATCAAGATCACTGTCAGCCACGCGGCGGCCTTCGATAGCCTCACGCCAGAAATCACGGTCAGCTTTTTCACCCCGCTGATAGGCCAGAATAACCGGAAGAGTCACTTTCCCGTCGCGGAAATCATCACCGACGCCCTTCCCCATTGTCTGGCTATCCGACATATAATCAATAGCATCATCGGTTAGCTGGAAGGCGATACCTAAATACTGACCATAATCGGCTAGACTTTGCTCTTTATCTTCCGAACAGCCCGCCATGACCGCTGCGATCCGACAGGATGCCGCAAATAAGACCGCCGTTTTTGCCCCAATAATAGACAGATAACGCGCTTCATCTGTTTCCACCTGATATTGGGAAACAAGCTGATCGACCTCACCTTGGGTAATAATTGCTGCCGCATTAGACAGAATTTCAAGCGCCCGTAGCGAGCCGGATTCAACCATCATTTCAAAAGCGCGGCTTAGAAGAAAGTCACCAACCAAAACAGTGGGCCCATTACCCCAAATATTATTGGCCGTCCGCTTGCCTCGCCGTAAATCGCTATGGTCTACAACATCGTCATGCAACAAAGTTGCCGTGTGAATAAATTCGATAGCGGCCGCTAATTTATAATGAATATCACGCGGTTCGCCTATCAAACGGGAACAGGCCAGCATCAGCATAGGCCGCATTCTTTTCCCACCGCTGGAAATAAGATGGCCTGCCAATTCAGGGATAAGGGGAACTTCGCTTTGCATCCGGTCAAGAATGACTTGGTTTACAGCCTGCATATCAGAGGCGACCAGATGCATTAACGGCTTCAAGGAGGCCGCTTGATTTCGATCTGTGGCAGAATTGATGGCGGTCATGCTGAAAAGACTACACTGTGAAGCATGAAGAAATACAAGCGTTGACACTTGCTCAACTTGTTTGCAACCGTCAAAAAGATACCTCCATCGCTTCGATAACTAAGGATTTTCATTTATGCCCAATGATCGGTTGCAGCGCTATCGCAAAAGTATTGACAATATCGATACGGCTCTCATCTGCCTTTTAGCAGAAAGATTCAAGATTACTTCAGATGTCAGTTATTACAAGGCTGAAAAACAACTTCCTCCTGCAGATCTTGCCCGCGAAGCTGAACAGGCCAAGCGGCTGCGTCAGTTAGCCGAATCAACGGGATTAAATCCTGACTTTGCAGAGCGCTTTTTACGAATGGTCATCGAAGAAGCAACCCAACATCACCGTCTCATCAAAGATGAGATGGAAAAAAGCTGGTCTAACTAACTGTACAAGAAAAGCGATGGAAGAAAAGGCCTTGATTTTCAAGGCCTTTTCTTTTGAAACAGAAAAAATATGACGATAATTGAATTATAAAAAATTGCTCCAGAAGCGTGGCTTTTCATGCTCTTGTAAATTTTGATGATCAAAAAGAAGCCATTACCTTTTCAA
>NZ_JAIWON010000071.1 GCF_020216885.1 Zymomonas sp.
GTTTTTGGAAGCTGAAAACCCCAAAAAAGATATTTTCCTTTATATCAATTCTCCGGGTGGCGTTGTAACAGCAGGCCTCGCTATTCACGATACTATGCAGTATATTCGTCCAAAGGTTGGTACACTTTGTATTGGTCAGGCTGCCTCTATGGGCAGCTTCCTGCTAGCAGCTGGTGAACCCGGTATGCGGGTTGCAACGACTAATAGCCGTATCATGATTCATCAGCCTTCGGGGGGTGCGCAAGGTATGGCGGCTGATATCGAGATTCAGGCGCGTGAAATCTTACGGATGCGTAAACGTCTGAATGCTCTTTATGCAAAATATACCAATCAACCGATTGAAGAGATTGAAAAAGCGATGGATCGCGACAATTTCTTGGAAGCGGATGAGGCAAAAGCCTTTGGCTTGATTGATAAAGTCTTTGACAAGCGTCCGGTTGCTTCTGAAGAAAAAGAATAAGCGATTCCAAGCTAAATCTGTCTTTTGATACAGATCCGTTTGACCTTTGCTGCTAAAATTTCCTTTTTCGGATTGCAGCAAGGGGAAAACTGGCGCTAAAACGATTTTGGAATGGATGAAAGCGGCTATAAGCCGCCAAGGATGATGTTATGACCAAACTGAGCGGCAGCGATTCCAAAAGCACGCTTTACTGTTCTTTCTGCGGCAAATCGCAGCACGAAGTCCGTAAGCTTATCGCGGGGCCGACAGTGTTTATCTGCGATGAATGTGTTGAATTATGCAACGACATCATTCGCGAGGAAACCAGAGGCGCTTTGCATAAAGGTGACGGCAGCGTACCGACGCCACAGGAAATCTGTACGATTCTTGACCAATATGTTATCGGACAGAGTAAAGCCAAGCGGGTGCTTTCTGTTGCGGTACATAACCATTACAAGCGATTGAATCACGGCGGCAAAGATGCCGATGTCGAGCTGGCAAAATCCAATATTCTTTTGATTGGGCCGACTGGCTGCGGTAAAACGCTTTTGGCAGAGACTTTGGCGCGCACCTTTGATGTGCCCTTTACGATGGCTGATGCAACGACTTTGACCGAGGCTGGTTATGTCGGTGAAGATGTCGAAAACATTATCCTGAAATTATTACAGGCAAGTGATTATAATGTAGAACGTGCTCAAAGGGGCATCGTCTATATTGATGAAATAGACAAGATCACCAGAAAGTCGGATAATCCTTCTATTACGCGCGATGTATCAGGCGAAGGCGTCCAGCAAGCGTTACTAAAGCTGATGGAAGGCACTACGGCATCTGTCCCACCACAGGGGGGCAGAAAGCATCCTCAGCAAGAATTCTTGCAGGTTGATACGACGAATATCCTCTTTATTTGTGGTGGTGCTTTCGCTGGACTAGACCGGATTATTGCAGACCGCCTCGAAGGGAAATCTATCGGTTTCGGTGCGCATGTTGCCGCGCCTGACGAACGCCGGACGGGTGAAATTTTGCAGGAATGCGAACCTGAAGATCTGTTGAAATTTGGCCTTATCCCTGAATTTGTTGGACGTTTACCTGTTTTGGCAACGCTTGAGGATCTGGATCAGAGTGCTTTAGTGCGAATTCTGACTGAACCTAAAAATGCTTTGGTTAAACAGTATCAGAAGTTATTTGAGCTGGAAGATGCCCAACTCGAATTCACGGAAGATGCTTTAGCAGCCATTGCTAAAAAAGGTATTGAGCGGAAGACTGGGGCTCGAGGTTTACGTTCTATTTTAGAAGGTATCTTGCTTGATACGATGTTCGAACTGCCTTCATTAGAAGGCGTGTCCGAAATCATCGTTGATAAAGATGTAGCCGAAGGCAAAAAAGAACCGGTGCGGGTTTTTGCTCAAAAGGAAAAAGATACTAGCTCGGGCGCAGCCTAAAAACAGCCTCTGGCCATTCTAATGTCAAAGAGACAGTGCCTCATATCCCTTATATTAGTCGATAATCGGGATATGAGGTGCCGCTTCTTTAGGTAATAAGCCTATCAAACGAGGATCATCGTGAATTTCTATCATACGCTGATAGGGATGAAAATGATGCTTCTGATAGAAAGCTAATGCCGCAGGGTGATCGAAGCTACAGCTATGAAGCCAAACGCAATGGATATCCGATTTCCATGCTTTTTTTAGGGTTTGAACCATCATCGGATGGCCTAATCTTTTACCAATATATGCATTTTCAAGACCAAAAAAGACGATTTCACATTTATCTTTTTGCCGAAAATCTAATTCAACCATGGCAACGATTCGATTGTCGCTATCTATAAGGCGGTAAATTTCTATTTCAGGATGCGTGATCAAGCTGTTCAGGGCTGTGTCATTAAGTTCTAAACGTGAAAACCACAACCACGGGCTACCTATTTTTATGAAAAGGTCACGATAGCTATCTGTCTTTGGATGTTCCCATAATTCTAGAGAATAAGATTTACGATCAACATCCAAAATATCGGTATCTTTCGACAAAATTTCCTTATTGGGTCGTTTGGTCATTCTCAAGGCCGTGACAACAGAAGCAAGTTGTCCTTTTTCCAATGGGATGAACGCCATTAATTATTCCCATATCGCCATTGGTGGTAGACTCATTAAAACGGCATCGGCATCACCGCCTGTTTTTAAGCCGAATAACGTGCCACGATCATAAAGAAGATTAAATTCGGTGTAACGTCCTCGATAGATAGCGAGGCGATGAAAATCTTCTTCGTTAGCGGTTATATTTTGTCGTCTTGCTATCAGCTTGGGAAAAATATCCAGAAAAGCCTTCCCGACATCTTTGGTGAAAGCAAAGTCAGCGGCAAAATTGTTATCAAGATAATCGTAAAAAATGCCGCCGACACCGCGCTTCGTTTGGCGATGAGGAATATCAAAATAGCGGTCAGCCCATTCGCTGAAACGGCTGTAATAATCAGGATGATGTTTATCGCAGATGGTTTTTAAATTCTGATGAAATTCGGCAATGTCTTCTGCATAAGGGGTTGAGGGGTTGAGGTCTATCCCGCCTCCAAACCAGCTCTTGGTTGTTTGTAAGAATCGGCAATTCATATGGATATTGGGAACATGGGGATTAGCCATATGGGCGACAAGGCTGATACCTGTTGCAAAAAAATGGGGATCACTTTCCGTACCCGGAATTTTTTTTGCGAAATCAGGGGAGAAACAGCCTTTAACTGTTGATATATTTACACCGACTTTTTCGAAAATTTGCCCTTTCATCAAAGAGCGGATGCCATGCCCTGTCTGAATGCCATAGCCTTCGGTATTTTTTTGCCATGGCGTCACTTGAAAAGAGGCTGGACTGGCGGCTTGGCGCTCAATCTCTTCAAATTGCTGACAGATACGATCCCGTAAATGATGAAACCAGTCCGAGGTCACTTGTTGCTGCTCATTCAAAAGCATTTTATCTGATTTCATGAGCAAAGCCTCCTGTTTGGCGCAAGGCTTCCGCCAAAGCGATACCAGCCGAAACAGCAATATTCAAAGAACGGAAATTGGAGAGTAGCGGTATTCGGACTTGATGGCTGGCGGCTTGGTGGACAAAGTCAGGTGCGCCAGCGGATTCAGAGCCGAAGAGCAAAATATCATCAGGCTGGAAAGTCATTTCCGGTAAAGGAATGTCACCCGCAGTCGTGAGCAAAACACGGCGTTCAGGACGAGCAGAAAGGAAGCTGTTCCAATCATTATGTCGCACCGGTGGCGCAATTTTCGCATAGTCCATTCCCGCGCGTTTTAAGGCACGATCGGAGAAGGCAAATCCGCAAGGTTCGATAATATCAACGCCAACACCAAAGCAGGCGGCTGTCCGAAGGATGGTTCCAACATTACCGGCAATATCCGGTTGAAATAGGGCTATTCTCATTTTTGAGACTATAATAAGGCCGGATGGATTATGCCAAAAATTTTCTGGCCGATATCCGTCATTTTTATATCAAAAATTTAATCGATCCGAAAAATACGCTGAAATTATTATTTCTCAGCCATGGTCTGAATTTTGTTGGATAAGAATTGATTCAAAAATTCCGAACTTCCCCGAAAAAAGGATAGCTAAAAGCTGAACTAGGTTCATGGTAGAACGTATCTGGGACATGGGGGCTTGACCAGCTATTCTTTGCGAAACGACGCAATGCATCGGTCTTCTACCCAAAATGGTTATCCTTGCTGGCGTTTCGTTGAGAACTTCTGGGCGCAGCTCGAGGCATGGCGCGTTATCGCTACTAGATACGAAAAAAGGCAACGTCGTTCCTCGCGGTCATCCATCCGTCGCAGAATGGATTAAGCTACAACCGGCTCTAGAATGGTCTTTTCGGCATATAAATCAAACTTGCACTGACCGATGGCGACAATAGATAAAGGTTAGCCGCGTTGTTAGGGCGAATAGTCAGGCCAATGGTGCAAGAGACACAAAAGGCAAGGCTTTGGTCGAAGCTAAAGCGACTTTACGAATAAGAGCCATGACCGAGGTGGATGGGTTGAAAAGGTTTTCTTGATTGCAGTCTGAAAGACGCTGATTTGAGATTATTTTGCAGCCAATGCCTTGATAGATTTGCCGGCCACCAAAATGCATCGATTTTTGGCCGAGAAGAGAGGCTATAGAATATAGGAAAAGCAGCTTTTTCGCGTAGCTTATCGCTATCATATCCTTTTTTGCTGAGAAAATGGCGGGGCGTTGTGACAGGAATATCTATCAAGCGATCCGCGCCAGAATAATTAGAGACCTCACCACCTGTCAGTTCGAAAGCTAGAGGGCGGCCTTGACCATCGGAACGGGCGTGGATCTTGCTCGTAAAGCTTCCGAGGCTTCGATCAAAGCCTTATTTTGTGTCCCCCTTTTGCATCAGCTGCTTGGCTGTGGGCGCGAATGATCGTACTATCTATCATGTGGTGCCAGTCATCCGTCAGGCCAAGGTCAACGAGAGTTTCAAGAAGAGCGTCCCACACACCCTGTTCCGCCCACCTACAAAACCGAACATAAACCGAATTCCATTTTCCATAGCGTTCATGCATGTCTCGCCACGGGCAGCCTGTTCGAGGCAATTAAAGCATACCATTGAGAAATAACCGATTACTTTTTGCGTGACGCGCGCTGCGGCCTCGTTCGCTTGGAAGAAAACCCTCTATTATCTTCCACTCCGCGTCCGTCAGATCTCCTCGCATCTAGTGTGCCTTACAAAAACTTGGTCTCAATTTATCCCTGAAAATCTTAAATTATACCCTTTGTCAACAGAGCCTAACCTTTATCAACCCCAAGGCCGTGAAAGGATTGCTAACTTGTTTTTACTGGAGAATGCTTAGGTCATATTAAAGAACGCTAGGGCACAAAAGATTATTTCTATTGCTGGCTGTAGCCTTATCCTTGTTAGGGCTTAGCTGAATTTGAGCCGTTTTCATCCATTCTAAAATCATTTTAGTGCCAGTGCCATGGGCGTTTTATGCAAAAAATTAGAGCTTTCTCTGATAGCGTGTTAAGAGGTGATGCAAGCCTATCCTGTGCAAAGTGAGCCATAAAAATTGCCTGAATAGTATGAGGGCAGGGCTTTTATTACCTTTTGAAAGAGATTTTTAATATCTTAACGACGCATCAAGGCTCATAAAGTTTTTATTGTAGTGTAAAGGCTGCAAAAAGCGAGAAGTAGATTTATCATAAGGCAGTAGGCGGGGTTGCCATAGAATATGAAGAATAGCGAAGCGAAGAATGGAAAAGGTGACATGTCGAAAGATGTCGAAGGTCACGCTTTTAAAAAGCCGCAAGCCGATTTATCCGAACAGACTGATAAAGCCCTTAGCGGACTTGATCGGCGTGATTTTTTGAATGTGGCCGCCGTCGGGATAGCGGGTATGGGTGTATGCGGGGCAGCAATCCCTTTCATTGCCCAGATGAATCCGTCGAAAGATGTTTCAGAACAGAGCAAAACCGAAGTCGATATTTCGACCATACAACCCGGCCAGACTGTTAAAGTTGTTTGGCGAGATCAGCCAGTTTTTATTCGCCATTTAACCGAGCAGGAAATAACCGAAGCGAATGCAGTTGCCCTTTCCGATCTGCGCGACCCTGAAACTTTGGAACAAAGAACCAAAGCCGGAAAAACAAACTGGTTAGTGACCATGGCCGTTTGCACGCATTTGGGCTGTATCCCACAAGGAAGCAATAGCAGCGAGCCTAGAGGTGAATATGGCGGTTATATCTGTTCTTGTCATGGTTCCGCCTTTGATACCGCTGGTCGTATCAGAAGAGGCCCTGCACCGACCAATCTGGTTGTGCCGCCTTATCGCTTTATCAGTCCTTCTGTGATTTCTATCGGGTGAACTTATTATGAAGCTGTCACCACCCCCTTATCAGCCCAAAAATGCTTTTACCCGATGGTTGGACGATCGTTTGCCCGTTATCCGGTTATGGCATGATGTCATGGGTAAGGGCTATCTTGTCCCTCGTAATCTCAACTGGTTATGGAATTTTGGCGTATTGGCAGGCATTGCCCTGACTATCCAGATTATTACCGGTTTGGCATTGGCGATGCATTATGTGGCCAGCAGTAATGAGGCCTTTAATTCCATTGAAGCGATAATGCGTTATGTCGGCTTTGGCTGGCTTATCCGATATGGTCATATGGTGGGGGCAAGTTTATTTTTTGCCGCGCTTTATATCCACATGTTTCGCGGGGTTTATTACGGTTCCTATAAAGCGCCGCGTGAAGTGGTTTGGTTGATCGGCGTTTTGTTATTCATGTTAGCGATGGCCACTGCCTTTTTAGGATATAGTCTGGTCTGGGGGCAGATGAGTTATTGGGCTGCCCAAGTGATTACCGGCCTGTTTTCGGTGGTGCCTTTTGTGGGTGAGAAAATTCGCATTTGGGTTTTGGGTGGATTTGCGCCCAATGCCGCCACTGTGAACCGTTTCTTTGTGCTACATTTCACCTTGCCTTTTGTCATTTTGGCGGTGGTTGGCCTCCATGTTTGGGCATTGCATCGTCAGGGTTCCGGTAATCCAACCGGAATAGAAGTCAAAAAAGCTGAAGAAGTCGTTCCGATGCAGCCTTATTATATTGCCAAGGATCTGGTGGCGATTGGCGTCTTTTTATTGATTTTTTGCAGCCTTGTTTTTTTCTATCCGAATATCTTTACCGATCCCGATAATTATATTCCGGCCAATCCCTTTTCGACTCCAGCTCATATCAAGCCGGAATGGTATTTTTGGCCATTTTATGCGGTTTTACGCTCCTTTACGGTCAATTTTATGGGGATACCGGCTAAATTATGGGGTGTTTTAGGCATGGGATTGTCGGTTCTGGTTTGGGGTTTATTGCCTTGGCTGGATAATTCACCCGTAAGATCAGGACGCTATCGCCCTGTTTTCCGTTGTTTCTTCCTGTTATTTATGGCCGATATTCTTCTGTTAGGTTTTTGTGGCAAGCAACCAGCGGAAGAACCCTGGATACGATTAGGGCAATGGGCATCCCTTTATTATTTCGCCTTTTTTCTGGTGATTTTGCCGATTTTACCGCTTGTTGAAAAAACAAAAGCCGTGCCTTCTTCTGTCGAAGAAGCGGAAAAGAAAAGAACGGATGCCTGATATGCTCAATCTTGTCCGCCGTATCGGCTTTATACGTCTTGTCTGTTTGTTAGCCGGCTTGGCCATGTGTTTCGTTTTGCTATGGGGCGCCTTTCAGCCAAGAGCAAAGCAGGAAATTGATCCGGCTGCCCGTTATCAAAAGCCATTAAAATCTTTAAAACTACCCAGTGACGGGCTAACCGGCCATTTCGATAAAAAACAGTTGCGGCGTGGTTTTACGGTTTTTCAGGCGGTTTGCGCCTCTTGTCACGGTGCCAATCAACTGCGTTTTCAAGATTTAGCTGAAATCGGTTATAGCAAAGCTGAAATTGATGGGATCCGTCAAGAATGGATTAACCGCATTCCTGATGTCGATCCGAATACGGGTGAAGCCCTGATGCGCCAACCCAACCGTAATGACCGGATTACGGGGCCTTATTATAACCCGTTAGGCAGCCAAGGCATTGTGACGGCACCTGATCTATCTTTGATAACCAAAGCGAGAAAAGGGGGCGCGGCCTATGTCTATTCTTTGCTGACTGGATATGAAAGCGAACCGAAGGAAATTGCTGAACGCTATCCGCAGCTTAAAACGCCGGAAGGTAATTTCTACAACCCCTATTTTAAGGGATTGCATATTGCGATGCCGGTCGCTCTTTTAAGCGAAAATCAGGTCAATTATGAGGATGGTACCAAAGCCAGCACTGATCAGATGGCAAAAGATGTGACGGCTTTTCTAGCATGGTCGGCTGAACCGGAATTGGAAAACCGTCATCGCATTGGTATCGGCGTTATCGCTTTCCTGTTGGTGGCGACGGGGCTTTCTGTTGTCTGCTGTTACCGGATATGGCGGAAGTTGTGACTGTCAAAAGACAGCGATCTAATCCATTTTTTTTAACCAGCGGAATGCGGTTTTGAATGATATTGCCGTAACGGCGCACAAAACCATGAGGCATCTGGACACTGCGTTTTTTGGGAAGGGGAAAAATCGCGGCTAATCTTGCGGCCTCCAATGCAGAAAGATGGCTGGCATCATGATGAAAATAATATTGTGATGCCGCCTCGACCCCGTATAAACCGCGTCCGGTTTCAGCGATATTGAGATAGACCTCCATAATCCGCCGTTTCGTCCAAAAATGTTCGATCAGAAAAGTAAAATAAGCCTCGATCAATTTGCGGCTATAGCCACCATTTTGCCATAGAAAAGCATTTTTGGCGGTTTGTTGGCTGATCGTCGAACCGCCATGAATATGGCCGCCGCTGGCATTATGTTTGGCCGCCTGTTCAATCGCAGTGAAATCAAAACCATGATGAGAACAAAAACGGCTATCTTCTGATGCGATGACAGCATCCATCATGATAGGATCTATTCGATTGAGCGGTCGCCATGTCTGATTGAGGGCATAGCCATTTATCCGGTTCATGACCATAGTTAGGGTAATCGGTGGCCTGACAAAGCGGTAAAGCCCGACCCACAACAGGGAGATTAAAAGAAAATAGACAAAAATTTTGAGAAAAAAGCGAAAAAGCCGACCCATCCTGTTTTATTCCCGATTTATCCTGCATTGCATAACAGGCGGTAACGACTGTAAAGGAAATTTTATAGCAGAGTTTTTAGGCTTGATCGCTATCCTGACGATGTTTTTTAAATGGGCATGAAAGAGAGTAAAAACCATGAAAAAGACGATCAATTCCAAACGGGTCATCGGACTGTTTTCTATGGTTTTTCTGGCTCTTTCAGGTGTTTTTGTTGGTCGGGCAAGCGCAGCACCGGTCGGGATTGTCCCTTATATGGCGAATTGTTCTTCTTGCCATCAGCCGAAAGGGCAGGGATCTTCCAATCTTGCCCCGAAATTAAGCAATCGGATTGGTAAGATCGCTATGTTTGAAGATGGTCGTCGGTATATGCTTTCGGTTGTTTTTAACGGTATGGCAGGGCGTGTTGTAGTTGATAATATGCCCTTTTTAGGCGTGATGACACCGCTGGGCTCTTTGAAAGACGAAGATATAGCGGGCGCGTTAAACTATATTATGTCTTTGCAGAATATGCCGCAGATCAAGCCGTTTACCGCGGCCGAAGTGAAGGCCGCCCGTGCTTTGCCCAAAAAATCGGCACCCCAAATGACGATCGAACGACAAAAGCTGATTGCGGCACATGGTGCCTTTTAATTTTGGGTTAGTTTTTTTCGCCGGATATCCAGACGGATTGCAGTTTTAGCCCTTCATCCATAACAACGAGATCAGCTCTTTTACCGATTTCTAGGCTGCCGCGATCTTGTAGCCCCAGAAAACGGGCAGGGGTCAAAGAGGCCATTCGGGAGGCCTCGACCAAAGACACATCTGTCATTTTGATCATATTGGCAAAAGCCGTTGCCATATCGAGCAGAGAACCTGCCAGCACGTTTTTATCATCGGTAATCCGACCATCGCGACGATAGATCATCTGCCCCTGTAACAGGAAGT
>NZ_JAIWON010000072.1 GCF_020216885.1 Zymomonas sp.
GATCTTCGTCCCATCCCGTTAGTGGCATTGCATCGGTTATCAGCATTAAATGCTCTGCGCCCTTTGCCTTATAGGCAAGGCGGATATTCGATGGATGGACATGTTCCCCGTCAGCAATAATGCCCGCATAAGCGTTATCACTATCTAACGCTGCCCCGACAACGGCAGGCGAACGGCTGGTATTTTGAGACATGGCATTAAATAAATGGGTAAAGCCGCTTGCCCCTGCCTTGAGCGCATTCATGGCAGTTTCGTAATCACTATCCGAATGACCAATAGAGACAATAACGCCAGCCTTTGTCAGTCGAGTAATAAGTGAGGCATCCATTGTTTCCGGTGCCAAGGTCAGGAGAATTCGGAAATTATCTTTATTCTTTCGAGCGCTGTTGCATAAAAAGTTGATATCATCTTCACTGATCGGACGAATTTTGCTGGCCGCGTGGATGCCACGCCGCGTCATTGCAATAAAAGGCCCTTCGATATGTAGGCCGACAATGCCTTTAATACCCGCCTGAATAGCGTCTTCAATGGCATGAACGGCTGTTTTGATAGCTGTCGTCTCTTCACTGACCAAAGTCGGTAGTAAAGATGTGGTGCCAAAAGCACGATGCGCCGCCGCAATTTTTGAAATGGCGTTTACATCAGGATGATCGTTAAAAAGGTAACTACCACCACCGTTAACCTGAATATCAATAAAACCTGCCAAAAGGATCTGATGATGCAGGTCTATGGTTGGGATATCGCAAGGCAGCGGTTGATCGGTAATGGCTTTTATCACGCCATTTTCGATTAACAGGCTGTGATCGGTCAATATCGTATCTGGTGTAACGATTTGTCCATGCGTAAAGGCAAGCTGCATCAAAACTTCTTTCGGGAGAATGAGAAAATCAGAGACAGGCGTTAGATTTTTGAAAAGACCAAAAAGAGAAGCGAATTAAGGCGCGTAAGCCTTGAGAAAAAGGGAAACAATCTGACTGACATCAGCCTCTATTTCTTCTTTATTCGCGAGATTTTCTTGGGGGATATTATAAAGTCTGGAAGCGATACTGCGAGCGCTTAGAGAGTGAAGAAAGAAAGAGGCTGCATATTCAGGGTCTTCCTGACGGATCTGTTTCTTTTCCATGGCTGAAGCAAAATAGGATGCCAATTTCCGCATGGCGGTTTGGGGCCCTGCTTCGTAAAAAATTTTTCCGACTTCAGGGAAACGCCAACATTCAACAATCGCTAGTCGAAACAAGGCTCTTTTATCAGATTCGATAATATTCCGACAGAAATGACAGCCATATTGGTTCAGCGTAATTTCAATTTCAGCTTGTGGATTAAGCAAATCTGTATAAACTTTGTGAAATTCACCCGCCAGCCGTTCAATCACAGCCCGAAACAAGGCTTCTTTTGAAGGAAAATGAGACCATAACGTCCCCTTTGATCCTCCGACTTTGGCCGCAATCGCTGACATGGAAGTTTCGGCATATCCTTTTTCAAGGAAAAAGCGTTTTGCCTCTTCCAGAATAGCTTCTCGGCGATCAATACCTTTATGCTGCTTTGATATATTCATAATTTCCATAATGTAAAATACTCTATGGTACGGTTTTTCCCTTGACAAAAACCACCTTCGCGCACAAGAAAAAAGTTGTACTATCTAGTACGGAAGAATTTATGCATCTTAAACGATCACTCATTACCAGTATTTCTGTAGCAGCGCTATTGCTGACAGGATGTGCCTCAATTCCCAAATTGGGAAAAGCGCCAAAAGTAAAAGACGTGCATGATTATGCAACGGCGCAATCCCTTGCCGGTAATGGTTCCGCTTGGCCTGGTGAAGGTTGGTGGAAGTCTTATGGTGATCCCCAGCTTGACCAATTGATGACCGAGGCTTTGGCAAAAGCGCCGGATATGGCGATTGCCAAGGCGCGTATCCTATCGGCTGCCGGTAGTAAACAAGTAGCCGGTGCGGGATTACTACCTTCGGTGAATGGGTTTGTCGGAACGGGTGCCGGTCATTTAATGCGGGATCAGGAAATCCGGCAAGTGACGGGTCGGAATGATGAGTTTAAAGATTGGGGTGATGGCGGATCATCATTCCTGACTATTCGTTATAATATTGATATCTGGGGTGGATATCGCGCCAAATTGGCGGCGGCTACCTCGGAAGCAAAAGCGGCCGTCGTGGATTCTCATGAAGCCGCTTTGACCCTGACGACCAGTATTGCGGCAGCCTATGCCAATCTGTCTCGTTTATTTGAAGAACAGCAGGTTCTAAATAGGACATTGGCTGTCCGTAACCATGTATTGGAATTGACCCAGCAAAGATTGGGGCATGGATTGGACAATGATTCAACCATGCAAGATGCCAGCGCCAGACTGGCGAATGCCCAAGCAGATCTGACAGCTAATCAGGAATCCATTGATCTGGTTCGGCATCAGATTGCCGCTTTGATGGGGGCAGGACCTGATCGCGGTATGGCGATCACGCGGCCTCAATCTGTGAAATTGCGGGCAGTCGGTTTGCCAGATAATGCGGCTTTGAATCTTTTGGGGCGGCGGCCTGATATTGTGGCCGCTCGTTTGACAGCGGAAGCCGCCGGTTATCGCGTCAAAGTGGCAAAAACCCAATTTTACCCCAATATCAGCCTAAACGGTATTGTCGGTTATCAGACGCGCGCTTTGGAGCATATGGCTACCCATGGTCTGGCTTTGGGGGCAGCGAGTGCGGCGCTTAATCTGCCTATTTTCAGAGGTGGCAGCCTATCCGGTCAATATCGTGAGGCATGGGCTACCTATCAGGAAGCCGTTGCCAGCTATGACAAAACCTTGTCACAGGCGTTGCAGCAGGTCGCTGATGCGGCAACCAGTCAAAAACAACTTAATCTTCAGCTTGACCAAACAGTTCAAGCCCTTAATCATGCCGAACTTTCCTATAATGTGTTAGCAAATCGCTATAAAAGCGGTCTCGTGACCTATATCGAGGTTTTGCAGGGGGAGGAAAATGTCCTGACCCTTAGAAAAGCAGTCGCCGATCTTCGGGCGAGAGCCTTCCAGCTTGATGTCTCTTTGATTCAGGCTTTGGGTGGCGGTTTTACGGCAGCATAACTTTTTTTGTGAGTGACAACTATGGCAGATAACAATACCACGGTTCAGGCCGCCGCAGATCAGGGTGACAGCAAGCTGTCATTGGATAAACAGGACGCTACCCAGAATACCGTTTCCGAGCCGGACGAACAGAATAAATCCAATAGAAAACGTTGGTTGCGCTATCTGGCGATAGTGCTGGTCGTCATCGCGATTATTTACGGCATTTGGTATTTCTTGGTCGGTTCCCGTCATGCGTCAACTGACAACGCTTATACTAATGCGGAATCCGCGCAGGTCATGGCCTTGGTCTCGGGACCCGTCGCGCAGGTCTTTGTTTCAGACACCCAACAGGTTCAGAAGGGAGATTTACTGGTTCGTCTTAATCCCGATGATCAGAAGATTTCTTTAGCAAAGGCTGAAGCTGATTTTGCCGCTGCAGAAAGAAAATTCGGACAAACTTCAGCCAGCAGTGATGCCTTGTCCCAAGCCATTGTTGCGCAGCAGGCTAATGTCGAACAGGCCGAAGCCAATTACCTGTCCGCGCAGTCAACCTATCATCGGGCAGAAACCGACTATAACCGTCGTCGTTCATTAGTTGAATCCGGTGCCGTGTCACGGGATGAAATGACGGCGGTTTCCAATGCTTTGGAAAAAGCACGGGCAGCTCTGTTACAAAGTCATGCTGCTGTCGATCAGGCACATGCCGCAAAAGAAGAAGCAATCGGTAATTTTGAAGCTAATCAGGCTTTGATTAAAAATACAACGGTCAGTACCAATCCGCAGGTTCGTGCTGCAAAAGCCGCCTTGGATCAGGCGCGTTTAGACAATAGTCGTCTGGAAATTCGCGCACCCATGGCGGGTGTTGTGACCCAAAGACAGGTTCAGGTCGGCCAGCGCGTCAATGTCGGCACTCCGATTGCCACTATTGTGCCTATCGAACAGATATATGTCGATGCCAATTTCAAAGAAACCCAGCTTGGCAAGGTCAAGGTTGGTCAGACGGCGACGGTCAAATCCGATCTTTATGGTGGTGATGTGGTTTATCACGGTCATGTCGTCGGTTTTTCAGGCGGCACCGGATCTGCCTTTTCTCTCATTCCTGCCCAGAATGCGACGGGTAACTGGATCAAAGTCGTCCAGCGTTTGCCTGTCCGTATTGCCCTTGATCCCAAGGAATTGAGAGCCCATCCGTTGCGCGTGGGTTTGTCGATGGAGGCTGACATTGACCTTTCTTCAAAAAATTAGTCATCGCTTTCATGACTTTTTTGCAGGTTTTTCCTTTGGCCCTCCCGATGGTCAAAGGCAGCCTGCCTCGGCGGAAGGTCTGCTGTCTGGTTCTAAACAGGCTATTGCTTGTATCATTCTGGCTTTGACCAATTTCATGGTTGTGCTCGATACAACCATTGCCAATGTTTCTGTGCCTCATATCGCGGGAGACCTTGCGGTTTCCAACTCCCAAGGCACTTGGGTTATCACGTCTTATGCTGTGGCAGAAGCTATCTGTGTGCCATTGACGGGATGGCTTTCCCGTCGTTTCGGCACCGTGCTTTTGTTCTTTATTTCAATTATCGGTTTTACCAGCTTCTCTTGCCTGTGCGGTTTTTCACATAGCCTGATGGTTTTGTTGATTTTCCGTTGTTTGCAGGGATTTTTCGGTGGCCCATTGATGCCGATTACTCAAACGCTTTTGCTGCGTGTGTTCAGAAAAGAGCAGCATGCGCAGGCGATGGGTATTTGGGCAATGACGACCATTACTGCGCCTATTATTGGTCCTATTATGGGTGGGTGGTTGAGTGACAACTGGTCGTGGCCGTGGATTTTCTATATCAATATTCCTATCGGGATTATCTGTGCCATGGGTGTTTTTGCCCTGTTACGGAGTGTCGAAACCCGCACCCTGAAAGAATATATTGATAAGGGCGGCCTCACTATTATGGTTATCTGGATTGCTTGTCTCCAGATCGCCCTTGATCTTGGTCATGATCATGACTGGTTGAGCAGTCGGATGATTGTTACGCTACTTATTCTGGCAGCAATCGGCTTCGTTGTCTTTGTGATTTGGGAGTTAACCGAAAAACAACCGATCGTTGATCTTAAGATCTTTCGGCATCGCGGCTTTACGATCAGTGTTCTGTCCCTATCCTTTAGTTTCGGGGTGTTTTTCGCTTCGGCTGTGATTATTCCGCAATGGCTTCAACGTGTTATGGGCTATACCGCAACTGATTCCGGTCTTGTGACCGCTATGTCCGGTATTTTGGCAGTGTTTTTCTCTCCCATCGTTGCGAAGTTAAGCGGGAAGGTCGATGCCCGTATTCTTGTTAGTTTCGGTATTTTATGGTTGGGAGGATGCACCGCGCTTCGCACTTTTTGGGATACCAATAGCAGCTATTGGATATTTGCTGTTCCCCAATTTTTGCAAGGGATCGGGATGCCTTTCTTCTTTGTTCCTTTAACGACCCTTGCTTTATCTTCGGTGTTACCAGAGGAAACGACTTCTGCTGCCGGTCTTATGAACTTTTTGAGAACTTTGGCGGGCGCTATCGGAACCTCTTGGTCAACCACGGTTTGGGAAGATTATGCTCGTAAGATGCATAATGAACTGGCCAATATCATTCCGACCCCGAATGCCATCTTGCCCGTTCTGCAAATGGGTGGGCAAAATACTCTGAAAGCCAGAGCCTTTTTCGATGCTTTGGTGGATACGCAGTCTTACGCGCTATCAACGACCCATATTTTCTTTATCAGCACGATGGTTTTCGTTGTGGCTTCTTCGGTGATCTGGTTGGCACCAGCGCCCAAGAAAAAGCAAGAAAAGCAGGGATAACAGTCTTCCCGAAGATGCCTGCCTTCGTATAGAAGAAACGAAGGCAGGTAATTGAAAGGGGTAGGGGCTATTTTTACAGAACATCTAACGGGCATGATGGGAGCATTATGCCTTATTGCGGTTGCTTTTGGCTTGTCGTCGAACCGCCGAAAAATTAAAATACGGCAGGTTTTTGGTGCTTTTTTAACGCAAATTATCCTTGCCATTCTTATTCTTTATGTCCCTTTTGGGCAAAATATGATGGCGGCGATTGCCCGCTTTGTGAATAATTTTATTGGATATGCGTCAGCCGGTTCGGCTTTTCTTTTTGGCCCTTTGGCGACATCGCCTTTGGGCCATAATTTTGCGATGCAGGCTTTGCCGGTTCTGATCTTTTTTTCTTCCCTGATTTCTATTTTTTATCACCTTGGCTTGATGCAATTTTTGGTGCGTTGGATCGGAGGGGCGATTGAGAAATTGACCCAGATCGGGCGGGTTGAAGCCATCAATTGTGCAACCAATATTTTCGTTGGGCAAAGTGAATCCCCCTTGGTCGTGGGACCCTATTTGGCTGAATTGCCGCCCGAAAGGCTGTTTACCATTATGGTTACAGGGATGAGTGGGATTGCTGGCACCTTGTTGGCAGCTTATGCCCAGATGGGTATTCGGTTAGATTATCTGTTAACCGCCAACCTGATGGCAGCGCCAGCCGGTATCATGATGGCCAAAATTATGATGCCCGATTTGGCAGAGGCCAGTGATTTTGAAGAAAAAATTGCGCCTCATCAGAAAAAATCAGCCAATATCATTATGGCAGCCGCCGAAGGCGCCCAACAAGGGGTCAAGCTGGCTGTGGCTGTCGGGGCAATGGTAATGGCTTTTGTTGCCTTGATGGCTATGGCCAATGGAATCTGCCAGATGGTTGGAGGCTGGTTTGGTTGGCCTGACGTTACTTTTCAGAGTTTGATCGGCACAGCTTTCCGTCCTGTTATGTGGTTGATGGGCGTGCCTTGGACAGAGTCAGGCGTGGCCGGTAGTTTGATGGGTGAGAAAGTTATTCTGAACGAGTTTATTGCCTATATCCATTTTGGCCAGATAACGTCCGATTTGTCTCCTCATAGCATGGCTATTGTGACTTTTGCGCTGTGTGGTTTCGCTAATATTTCATCGATTGCCATTCAAATGGCCGTGATAGGCGGCATCGTGCCGCAGCAACGACCTGTAATTGCCCGATTGGGCGGAAAGGCGTTGGTCGCCGCCATTCTTGCCAATTTAATGAGTGCCACCTTAGCCGGTTTATTGGTGTCCTGAATTATGTCAAAAACGATTGCAAAATATCAGTTTAATCCACAATTATTGGAAGAAAAATATTTATTTTTCAATATGTTATGTAGCGATATATTAAAAGATATTGTCTCTTTTTTTAATCCTTTACGTTCCCTTTTGAAAAATTTTGGATCAAGGCGACAAAGTCCTGTCAGTTCTTGGCAATATAATGTAACGAATGGCGGAAATGGGGGATATCATGCAACAATGGCTTGACCGCTATTTCAGGCTGACAGAACGCGGGACAACTATTCGCACCGAAGTCATGGCAGGTTTAACGACCTTTTTAACCATGGCTTATATTATTGTGGTCAATCCGACCCTTTTGGCACAGGCGGGTATGCCTTACGCTGCTGTTGCGGCTGCAACTTGTTTTGCGGCCGGATTTGCCAGTCTTTTGATGGGTTTTTATGCCAATACACCTTTGGCCTTGGCACCCGGATTGGGGTTGAATGCCTATTTCGCCTTTACCGTTGTTGGGCAGATGGGAATTCCTTGGACACAAGCCTTGGGCTGCGTTTTCCTGTCAGGGGCGATTTTCCTGTTTCTGACTTTTGCCGGTATTCGGCAAATGATTATCAAGGCCATTCCTCATTCTCTTTTTTCCGCGACCGCAGGTGGTATCGGGCTTTTTATTGCTTTTATTGGTCTTAGAAATGCCGGCATTATTCAGGCGAGCGCCTCAAGTTTGGTAACTTTGGGATCGCTGGGAAATACGCAAACGCTGTTAGCCATAGGAGGTCTTCTTCTGACCGCTATTTTAATGGCTTATCGGGTGAGGGGGGCGATCCTGATCGGTATTTTGGCCGTGACTTTCATCGGCATCTTATCCGGTTTTGTCCATTTTTCTGGCAGTGATTATAGCCCCGCTATGTTGGGTAAAACGGCCTTTGCCCTTGATATCAAAGGCGCTTTATTTCGGGGTCATAATTTCGGTTCGGCCATTATCGAGATTTTGTTCATCCTGTTATTTGTTGATCTGTTTGATAATATCGGCACCTTGGTTGCCGTGACGAAACGCGCCGGTTTGATGGATAAAGACGGCAACATTCCTAATTTGAACCGGATGCTTTTAACCGATGCGATTGCGACTTTGGTTGGTGCTTTATCCGGCACCTCTACCGTCACTTCTTATATTGAAAGTGCCGCAGGGGTGCAGGCCGGAGGTCGAAGCGGTTTGACCGCGGTTATCGTCGGGTTATTGTTTCTGTGTATGTTATGGGTTGCGCCCTATGCCCAGATTATTCCGATTGGGGCAACGGCACCCGCTCTTATTCTGGTGGGGTCGCTGATGATGGCTCCATTGATTGAAATTGACTGGAATAATATCGAAGAAGCCTTGCCCTCCTTTTTGACCTTGATTGTGATCCCTTTGAGTTTTTCCATCGCGAATGGTCTGGCTTTTGGCATTATTGCCTATACGGCTTTGAAAATAGCCAAGGGTAAGCTCAAAAAAGACGATTGGTTGCTTTGTTTATTGGCCGCTTTGTTTATTGGCCGCTTTGTTTATCTGGCGAGGGGATAACGGGATGAAAATCAGCCGATATAAAAAATTAGCTGCCCTTTTAGGCGGGCTGGCTTTGTTCTATGCGCCCGCTATGGCTGCTGGAAAAAGCGGTGGTGCGGTCGTCCCGAAAAAGGTGATTTCTGAAAAGAAAGCCTGTGCCTGCTCGCAGACGAAAATTCCGGTGCGGGTTGTTGTTCTGACGGCTTTTGAAATCGGGGAAGACCAAGGCGACAAAGCGGGTGAATTTCAGGCTTGGGCAAATATCTTGCCCGAAAAAATTGATTTTCCTGCCGCGCCTAGAAATCTGCGTTTTGACCCCAAGACAGGTGTTCTGGCGATCAATACCGGCATGGGAACGGGGCAGGCCGCGACTTCGGTTATGGCTTTGGGACATGATGATCGTTTTGATTTATCGCATGCTTATTGGTTAGTAGCAGCGATTGCGGGCGTTAATCCCAATGCGTCAAGCATTGGATCAGCGGCATGGATTGGTAACGTCGTTGATAGTGATTTTGGCTATTCGATTGACCCTAGAGAAATGCCGTCTGATTGGTCAACCGGATCAATCCCTTGGGATAAAAAGCGGCCTTATGAAACCCCGCGTCCCGATAATTCACATAATCTTTTTGCCTTGAATAAAGGCTTACAAAATTGGGCATATCAGCAAACGGCACAGATAACTTTGCCGGATAATCCGACCTTGCAAAAAATAAGGTCAGGCTATCCCGCCTATAAAACTGCGCTGCGCCCGCCTGAAATCGTCAAAGGTGACGAGGCAACAGGGCAGGCTTTTTGGCATGGCGTTTTATCCAATAGCCATATCGAAAAATGGGTGTCTTATTGGACAGATGGCAGCGGACATTTTGTGATGACCGGCATGGAGGATAGCGGTATTGCAAGAGCCATTGCTGTTTTATCTAAAGAAGGCCGTGCCGATTATAATCGGGTCATGATGTTACGAACCGGTGCCAATTATACATTCCAGCCAAGTGGCAGTAATGCTGCCGCCAGTTTAGCGCATGAAGGTAGTGAGCTTTCTGGCATGCAATCGGCTTTGGATGCCGCCTTTACCGTTGGTGACAAGGTTGTGAGCGAGATATCATCCCATTGGGATCGATATCGTGATCATATACCCGCCTCTTGAGGGTTGACGATTTTCTATTAAATTTGAGTATGTTACATGAATAATCTTATACAATTTATAGCGGCTTTGCCGAAGGCAGAGTTGCATCTGCATATCGAGGGCAGTCTTGAGCCTGAATTGATGTTTGAATTGGCCAAGCGGAATAAGGTTACCTTACCTTTTCCTGATGTTGAATCCGTGAAAGCTGCCTATAATTTCAACAACTTACAAGAGTTTCTTGATATTTATTATCAAGGAACCAATGTTTTAAAAACTGAAGAAGATTTCTGTGATTTGGCGATGGCCTATTTCTATCGGGCGCATCGCGATAATGTCCTTCATAGTGAAATCTTTTTTGATCCCCAGAGCCATACAGAACGCGGCATTCCTTTTAATGTCATCATGAATGGTTTGCTGGCCGCGATTGCCAAGGCCGAAGCCGAATTAGGCATGTCGGTTCAGTTGATTATGTGTTTTCTTCGTCATCTGGATGAGGAATCTGCCTTTGCGACTTTGCGGATGGCTGAACCCTTCCTCGACAAGATTACCGGTGTCGGCCTTGATTCTTCTGAAGTCGGCAATCCGCCTTCAAAATTCCGTCATGTTTTTGCTGAAGCCCGTCGAAAAGGATTGAAGCTGGTCGCCCATGCTGGTGAAGAAGGCGATGCGTCCTATATTAAAGAGGCTTTGGACATCCTGAATATTGATCGGATCGATCATGGCAACCGGATTACTGAAGATCGTTTGCTGATGACGCGGGCTGCGCGTTCGGCCATTGCCTTGACGATTTGTCCGCTTTCAAATCAGAAATTACAGGTTGTGCCAGATCTTCGCAATCATCCCTTACCCTATCTGTTGCGCCAAGGGCTTCGAGTTACTATAAACTCGGACGATCCTGCCTATTTTGGAGGATATGTAAATGATAATTACAAAGCCTTGGCTGAATATTGCGGCCTGAAAGCGGCTGATTTCGTTGAAATTGCCAGAAACAGTTTTCTCGGATCATTTCTTCCGGATCAAACCGTCGCAGCTTATCTGGATGTTCTGGATAAATATGTAGAGTCTTTCTAAGACGCTGCCTGTTTATAAAACGGCGTCCGATTTGACACAGATATAAGGCCAGAAAGGCATAAGAACGGTTCATGATCAGGATTAAACAATGATAACCATCCTGCATGTCCTTTTGACAATTATAGGCAGTCTGGCATTGCTTATGGCGTTGGCTGGTGTGGGCTATACCATTCTGGCCGCGATTGTCGTTTTGTGGTGGCAACAAAAAGAGGTAATCAACAGAAAAGAATGGCCTTCGGTTTCGTTGGTCAAGCCTTTGCATGGTGACGAACCCGCCCTTACAGAAAATCTTTTGACCTTTTTAAAGCAGGATTATCCGGCAGAATATGAAATGCTCTGCGGTATCCAGAATCCTGATGATCCAGCAGGTGCGACCGTAAGAGAGATTGCCTCTACCAGTAATCAGACGGCCGTCCGTTTGATTGTGGATAGCAAAAGTCACGGCACCAATGCCAAGATTTCCAATCTGATCAATATTACAGCGCATATCGGCCATGATATTTTGATTATCAGTGATAGCGATATGAGCGTGCCTGAAAGCTATATTCGTCAGGTCGTTCATGCACTTGAAAGAGAAGATGTCGGGGCGGTGACCTGCCTTTATCACGGAAGAGGGGATAATGGTTATTGGTCGCGGTTGTCTGCGGCGAATATTGACTATAACTTTTTACCGTCGGTTATGGTAGGCGTTGCTCTTAGGAAAGCTAACCCTTGTATGGGGTCAACGATTGCCATAAAACGCGAAACGTTGGAAGCGATTGGCGGATTTAACAGCCTCGCCAATATTTTGGCAGATGATTATGTTTTGGGTGCAAAAGTTAGGGCGTTGGGATTAAGAGTTGAAGTAATACCGGTTATTTTGACGCATAGCTGCACAGAAACAAGTTTTTCATCCCTTGTTCGGCATGAATTGCGGTGGTCAGCGACAATCAGGGATATCAATCCGGTCGGCTTTTTCGGAAGTGCGGTCACTTATCCCGTGCCTTTGGCCTTTATCGGACTGATGTTGACAAATGGGTGGGTAAGCTGGCCGGTTTTTTGCCTTGCTTTGGCTTCTCGTTGGTTATTGGGGTGGCGTATAAATAGGGTGACTGGAGTTTCACGAATGGACGCGTTATTACAGCTGCCTTTTCGCGATTTACTCTCTTTCGGAATATTTTTATCGACCTTCTTTATCTCTTCTGTTGATTGGCAGGGAATGGAACTTACGTTGCATTCTGACGGGCGCATTTCGCGCAAATAGGAGTCCTTTTTATAATGATGCGTACGCTTTTTCTGCAGGCACCGTCTTTTGACGGTTTTGATGGCGGGGCTGGTTCTCGTTATCAGGCTCGCCGTGAAATCAAGAGCTTCTGGTATCCGACCTGGCTCGCACAGCCTGCAGCTCTTATTAAAGATTCAAAGCTGATTGATGCCCCGCCGCATGGCACGAAATTACCGGAAGTTTTGGCTATTGCGCCAGATTATGATTTGGCGATTTTGCATACCTCGGTTCCTAGCTTTGCGTCCGATGTCAAAACCGCAGCGGCTCTTAAAAAAGTCAATCCGGCGATGAAAATCGGTTTCATCGGGGCAAAAGTCGCGGTCGAGGCTGATAAAAGCCTGAAAGATGCCAAGGGTATTGTTGACTTTGTGGCGCGTAACGAATTTGATTTCACGATCAAAGATGTCGCCGATGGCAAAGATTGGTCAGAAATTCTTGGCTTGAGCTATATCAATGATAAAGGCGAAATCGTCCATAATGCGGATCGGCCTTTATTGCAGAATATGGATGAGCTGCCCTTTGTGACTCCGATTTACAAGCGCGATCTTGAAATCGAAAAATATTTCATCGGCTATCTGAAACATCCTTATATCTCGATCTATACGGGACGGGGTTGTAAGTCGCATTGTAGTTTTTGTCTGTGGCCGCAAACCGTTGGTGGGCATAAATACAGAACCCGCAGCGTCGAGCATGTGATTGAAGAAATCAAATATGCGCTAAAGACTTTCCCGCAGGTAAAAGAATTCTTCTTTGATGACGATACCTTTACCGATGATCGTCCCCGCGCCGAAGCGATTGCCCGCGAATTGGGTAAATTAGGGGTTACGTGGTCTTGTAACGCCAAAGCCAATGTGCCTTATGAAACCTTGAAGGTTCTGAAAGATAACGGGCTTCGTCTGTTATTGGTCGGTTATGAATCCGGTAACCAGCAGATCTTGCATAATATCAAAAAAGGGATGCGGGTCGAAACAGCCGAGAAATTTACCCGTGATTGTCATGATCTGGGTATTGCTATCCACGGCACTTTCATTTTGGGTTTGCCGGGTGAAACGCGCGAAACGATCGAACAGACCATTAAATGGGCTTGTGAGATCAATCCGCATACCATTCAGGTTTCTTTGGCTGCCCCTTATCCGGGAACCTTACTTTATAAACAGGCTATCGAAAATGGCTGGCTTGACCAGTCACATGCTGAATTAGTGGATGAACATGGTGTCCAGATAGCACCTTTGAGCTATCCGCATTTAAGTCATGAAGAAATCTTCCGTTCAGTTGAAGTTTTCTATAAGCGCTTTTATTTCCGCCCCGGTAAAGTCTTCTCAATCGTCAACGAAATGGTTCGTGACTTTGACATGATGAAACGCCGGTTGCGCGAAGGTGTTGAGTTCTTCCAGTTCCTGCGGGAACGGAAAGAGGCTTGCTAAAAACGGAGTAAAGAAGTGAAAAAGCTGATCGTCACCGCTGATGATTTCGGGGCTGCGACCGTTGTTAATGAGGCAGTGGAAAAAGCGCATATCGATGGCGTGTTGACGGCGGCTAGTCTGATGGTGGGCGCTCCGGCGGCCTTTGATGCGGTCGAACGCGCCAGAAGACTCCCTAAATTAGGGGTTGGTCTTCATTTGGTTCTGGTCGAAGGTCGTCCGGTTCTGCCGCCTGATGAAATACCTGATCTCGTTGATCGCGATGGTATGTTTCGCCGCAATATGGTGAGAGCCGGTGTCGATATCTTTTTTCGTCCCGGTGTTCGGCGGCAATTGGTGCGCGAAATTAACGCCCAATTCAGCGCGTTTGCCGCTACCGGTCTGAAACTTGATCATGTCAATGCCCATAAGCATTTTCACCTTCATCCAACGATTTCCAATCTCATTTTGGCAATTGGTCGTCGTTATGGTTTGAAGGCGATGCGCGCCCCTGTCGAACCGATCAATATTTTGGCCGAGATTGAACCGGTGACGCGTCATCTGCCTGACTATGTCGCGATGCCTTGGGCGTATGGTATTCGGAAAAGATCGGTTCATGCCGGTCTTCTTGTGCCTGATCAGACTTTTGGCATTGCATGGACGGGACATATGACCCCGCACAGAATGTTAGGCGTGATCGAGCATTTGCCGGAAGGCTTGAGTGAAATTTATGTCCATCCTGCGGTCAGTGATGAATATGAAGGTCATGCTCAAGGCTATGAATCCATTGAAGAATGGCATGCTTTGACCGATGAAGCCGTCAAAAAAGCACTTAAAGAACGCCAGATTGAGCTGGGTAATTTTTCCGATTTTCTCGGGAAATAACGGCTTTAAGCATCATTATTAAACGCTAAAAGACCTGCTTTTCTGTTAATCAAACTTGCGATTCTGGCCTCTCTATGGAATAGACCCTTTCTATCCTTTTCGGGTTTGTCCCATAGGCCGCTTAAAATCTTGGGCGGCTCTTTTCATAAGAGCGTGGCTACTTCACTTCATGACCGGTAAAAATAAAGATAAACCATGGAGCCGCATTATCATTCTGGCAGCAAGTCTGACCGGTTTTATTCTGGCTCTTTATTTTATGCACCGGGCCGCGGCCTCAGGCCTGCCCGCGGTTGAGCACCTCCAGGCCGACCTTGCCGGCGGCGATCTCGCGCAGGGCGATGACGG
>NZ_JAIWON010000175.1 GCF_020216885.1 Zymomonas sp.
CACCTTTACTCTCTTTTGAAAATCTCGGTGTTAATCAAGGCACCGGATATCTTTTCCGTCATCTTGATATCAATATTCAGCCCCGCGACCGTCTGGCACTGATTGGCCGGAACGGAGCCGGTAAATCAACTTTGTTGAAATTACTCGCAGGGACAATCGAACCGGATGAAGGACGACGCAGCATCCAGCCAGGGCTGAAACTGGTCTTACTGGAACAGGCACCTTCTTTTGAAGGTTTCGAGACTTTGGCTGATTATGCTCTATCCGGCGATAACGCCCCTCCCCGCTATCAGGTTGAAGCCATCGCTGATCAATTAGGCGTTGATCTTTCCCGCAATGCCCAATCTGCCTCCGGCGGGGAACAGAGACGAGCAGCCATTGCCCGCGCATTGGCAATGGAACCCGATCTTTTGTTAATGGATGAACCGACCAACCATCTGGATTTAGCCGCCATCGAATTTTTGGAAGGCTGGCTCAACCGCTTCAAAGGTGCCTTTGTCGTTATCAGCCATGACCGAGCCTTTTTAACCCGTCTCACCCGCCAATGCCTCTGGCTTGATCGCGGCGATATCCGGCGGGCAGAAATCGGCTTCGGCGGTTTTGACGCATGGATGGAAAAAATTCAGGCTGAAGAATTGCGTGCGGCTGAAAAGCTGGATGCCAAACTCAAGATAGAAGAGCATTGGCTCTTGCGCGGTGTCACGGCACGGCGAAAACGCAACCAAGGCCGCTTGACCAAACTCTTTGAAATGCGAGCAGAGCGCAAAAATATGACCGGCATGGAAGGCACGGCCAAATTAGCGCTCGACACCAATGATGTCCGAACGAAGGTCGTCATTGATGCCAAAAATATCAAAAAGAGCTTCGGTGATCGCGAAGTCATCAAAGATTTTTCGCTGCGCATCCGTCGCGGCGACCGTATCGGCATTGTCGGTGCCAACGGGGCAGGTAAAACAACCTTGCTCAAAATCCTGATGGGTGACCTCGACCCCGATCAAGGTATCGTCAAACGCGCCGATACATTAGAAGCCGTTGTTATCGATCAGCAACGGGCATCTATCTCTCCCGAAAAAACATTGCGAGATGTTATCGCTCATGGCGGGGAATGGATCGAAATCGGCGATCAAAAAAAACATGTCGTCGGTTATCTGAAAGATTTCCTTTTCGATCCATCGATCTTGGATGCCAAGGTATCCACCCTTTCCGGTGGTGAGAAATCACGCCTGTTGATGGCACGGGAATTTGCACGACGCTCTAACTTGCTTATCCTCGATGAACCGACCAATGATCTCGATCTTGAAACGATCGACTTGCTGCAAGAAGTCATCAGCAATTACAGCGGCACCGTGCTCCTAGTCAGCCATGACCGTGACTTTCTTGATAATGTCGCCACGATGACTCTCGGGATGGATGGCTCTGGCGTTGTTGATATCGTCGCTGGTGGTTATAGCGACTGGCAAAAGCAACGCGCCGAACGGCTTGCCGCGACAAGAAAACCAGCGAATACAGCTGAGGAAAAAACAGCCTCCAGCAAAGCGATACCGCAACCCAAATCTGGCAAGGTTAAATTAAGCTATAAAGACCAAAGAGCCTATGACCTGCTTCCTCAAGAAATAGAAGAAATGGAAGCGACCATCCAAAACCATGAAAAGGCTTTGGCCGACCCAACTTTATACAGCCGCGACCCCGCTCAATTCTCGGAATTAAGCGATAAAATCGCTGCCTTAAAAGCCAAAAAAGAAGAATCCGAAATGCGCTGGCTCGAATTAGCCGAACAACTGGAAGGCTAATTTTTGTCTTTTCTTTAAGAAAAAATCAGCTTCGACACTCATCGAATAACGAGCTACTCACGGAAGCTTAAATATAAACGCTCTTTTATCCCGTCTATGTCTAGAATAGACGGGATTTTTCCATGTCGTATAAATAATTTCAGAAAAGATCTCTCTTTTTCGAAAATTTCTTGATATCAGCCCCATATATTTTGTTAATTTTCTTTAAATAAGAAGAATTCAACAGATAAAAATTGTCTTTTTCATATTTGAAAGATTAAAAAATTATGGCACCCCCCAATATTAGAACAAATTGGTTATGGTATGCTTTAGGACTTTTACTTTTTGCTGTCGCAATAAGGTGGCAGACTTTCGGGAATCCGCTTCTTCATCAAGATGAAGATTTCTATCTTTTCGTAGGGGGACGAATCCTCAAAGGTGATCTGCCTTTTGTCGATATATGGGATAGAAAACCTATTGGACTTTTTCTTCTCTACAGCTTTTTTCATCTTTTTGGACCATGGCGCGTTCTAGCTTACCAAATTGGGGCATTATTGAGCCTGTGGGGAACATCGCTCCTAGTTATCCGTATCGCCAGTTTTATCGCCCCTTTTGGCGGCGCATTATTAGCAGGTTTTATGTATGAAGCATGGCCTTCCATCGCTGGAGGTGAAGGTGGTCAGGCACCCATATTTTATAATCTACTTGTTGCCTCAGCCATGGCTCTTATTATTTGCCGATTACAGCGTCTATCTGATAAAAACACTTTACGCTCGACAGGCACAGTTGTGATGCTGTTATTCGGCATAGCCCTACAGATAAAATATACTGTTTTATTTGAAGGCATTTTCGCAGGTATTTTTTTATTATGGACAGGATGGCACACAAATAAATCTATAAAAGAATTATCTATAAATGCCTTTTTATGGATAACATCAGCCCTTCTTCCGACTGCGACTGTCTTCTTATTTTATATTCTCAAAGGCCATGGATATGATTGGTATTTTGCCAATATCCTTTCTATTTTCTATCGTGGTCATTATCCATCAACTATCCTAAAACAATATGCCTTTAATGCTTTTCTTCTTACTGCACCGCTTTTAGTCTGTCGGCTAATCCGAAAGCCGATGGGGATTACTTTTTCGAAATCACAACAAAACTATGCGTATTTTCTCGATTTATGGCTAATAGTAGCGATATTTGGCGTTGTTTTGTTTGAACCATGGAATAAACATTATACTTTACCGCTATTTGCGCCCTTAGCCATTGCTGCAGCGCCTATATGGCGTAATTATTGGGGTAAGATCGGATTATTATTATTGTTAGCCAGCGTTGCAATCAAAGGGGAAATATTCACCTATAAACATATTAAAACGCATGGGGACAAACAAGACTTGATGCAAATCAAAGCGGCTATTCGAGACCCCAAAGGATGTGTTTTTATCTATAATGAGTTAATCTCTTTATATGATATGTTGCCCTATTGTAAGTTAACGACCCACCCTTTTCCAACACATTTCAATTATCTGATGGAAGAAAGAGCGACCAACATAAATCCGGTTCAAGAAATACATCATATTCTTGATCAGAAACCAGAATATATTGTTATATCTGATCCCTTTTTTACAAAGGGCGTTAGTATAGAAGAAGTATACAGCATCCTATCTAATGATATTAGATATAATTACACACCAATATATAAATATTATTTTAATAATAATAAAAATGTAAAAAAAAAAAAAAAAACACCATAAATTTTAAATAATATTTTATAAGCCACCTAGAGCAGAATATAATTATATTCTGCTCTTTTTAAAAAATAAACATAACATCATAAAAACAGCTTACTCACTCACCATTTCCCGCTATTCTCCCTTCCCTTTATCTTCAGGAGATTATCATGTTTACCGGCTGGACAGGTCTAGCTC
>NZ_JAIWON010000073.1 GCF_020216885.1 Zymomonas sp.
ATTTTTTAGAAGGTGGAAAATAAATTTTAATTTTTAAGAAATAAAATTTTTAAATAAAGTGATTTTTTAATCACTGTTACCCTTTTAGAGTAACGAAACTATCTTGTTTTTTCCTTTTTAAAAATATTGTTTTTATGCATTGTAATTGGATAAAGAGAATCCTGTAGAACAAGCCTTCCTTCCCAGATTTTTTAAAGATTACGCTAGATGATTTACCTAGACTATCAAGCCACAACCCCCATGGCACCCGAAGCCAAAGCAGCCATGCTGCCTTGGCTGGATGGTGGCGCCAATCCACATTCGCCCCATCGGATAGGAAGAAAGGCCGCCGCCGCAGTTGCCATCGCCAGAGACCAAATCGCGGCTTTGATACCCGAAAGCGAGGCAGGAAATCTGGTTTTCACGTCGGGTGCAACCGAAGCGCTCAACATGGCGATAAAAGGTTTGTGGTTTTCTGGAAAAAATACCCGCCGTAAAATTGTGACATTGGCAACCGAGCATGCCGCGACATTGGATAGCCTCGGCTATTTGGCGCATTTGGGGGCAGAGATTGTGCTTTTGCCGGTTCATTCTGATGGCTTGGTTGATCTGGAAAAGGCCGCTGCTGCGATTGATGACAAGACCGCTCTTGTGACGGCGATGTTCGTCAATAATGAGATTGGCGTTATCCAGCCTATAGCCGCATTGGCGGATTTAGCCCATCAGGCGGGGGCGTATTTCCTGTTGGATGCAGTTCAGGGATACGGTCGCCTTGATATGCCGGAAGGTTGCGATATGATCGCTTTGTCTGGTCATAAAATTCATGCGCCGATAGGTGTCGGGGCATTGTGGTTTAGAAAAGATATCACTTTAACGCCTCTTTTACATGGCGGACATCAGCAAGAAGGGTTCCGGTCTGGCACTCTTAGTCCAGCTTTGTCAGCGGCTTTTGGTGCTGCCGCCGCTTTGGCACAGCAACAACAGGAAAAAGATCAACGCCATGCGGCGGCTTTATTCGCTTTAGCTAAAGCCAAAATGCCAGATTGGATCATCAATGGCTCGGAAAATCAGCGTTGGCTCGGTAATTTTAATATTCATCAAGAAGGGATCGATTCCAGCCGCTTAATAAGTGATGCCCGCCAAGTGGCCTTTTCGGCAGGTTCTGCTTGTTCAAGTGGCAATGGTCGCCCCAGCCATGTTTTAAAAGCCTTGGGCTTGTCTCAAAAAGCGGTGAGGGGAAGCATCCGTATCGGTTTCGGTCGATATACAACCGAAGAAGAATTGCTTTTGGGCTTGGAATATATTCGAGAAGCTGCGGAAAAACAGCGGCGTTTTTTGCGTTAAGGAAATGTCATGTCTGTAACTGTCCTATTCATTGATCAGCAGCAGAAAAAAATCACCTGCCAAGCCGAAAAGGGTGATAAATTATTGGATGTTATTCATAAAGCGGGTCTGCCGATTGAAGGCACTTGTGAGGGTGCCTTAACCTGTGCAACTTGCCATGTCGTAATAGCGGCTGACAATTTTCGCCAGCTTGAGGCTGCTTCGGATATTGAAGAAGATATGCTGGATCTGGCCTTTGATGTGGAACCGACTTCTCGCTTGGCTTGTCAGGTATATTTGCCAGATTGCCAGCATTTTACGGTCTATTTTCCACAAGATTTCTAAAAAGAGCCAATGAAATTAGCAGGCTTTTTCTGGAAATATCCGCCGTGATTGATAATTTTTCGTTGTTACGGACTTGCAAACAGCGTCCGAATGTTTCATAGGCGATAGTGGAAGTCGGGCGGACGGTGCTGTCGCCAACCCGGTCAGGTCCGGAAGGAAGCAGCCGTAACGAATTTGTATCGGGTCGTTCCGGCTTCCACGTCTTAAAAATTTTTAAAAATTCCCTTTTTCTTTATCCTTGATAATCGCGCTTTTATTTCGTTTCGGATGGATATTCTTTTTAAAGTGCGATCAGGCCGGATAAGAATGACCTGTTAAAAATATTTCAGTCGCTTTCCTGCCTCATATTATGCATTAGCTTCGTCCTATGGTTGATTCTTCCTCTCTGGCAACGCCCTATCGGGTTCTCGCTCGTAAATATCGTCCCCAGAAATTTTCTGATTTGATTGGTCAGGATGCGATGGTGCGGACGTTAGGGAATGCGATCGCCCGTGATCGTTTGGCACATGCCTTTCTGTTAACTGGGGTTAGAGGCGTTGGAAAAACTTCTACGGCGCGATTGATTGCCAAAGCCTTGAATTGCGTCGGAAAAGACGGCCATGGCGGGATGACAATAGATCCTTGCGGAGAATGTGAGGCATGTCGCGCTATTGCCGAAGGACGGCATATTGATGTCGTTGAGATGGATGCTGCCTCTCATACAGGGGTCGATGATATCCGTGATATCGTTGAATCTGTCCGTTATGCTTCGGTATCTGCCCGTTTTAAAGTCTATATTATCGACGAAGTCCACATGCTTTCAAAAAGTGCTTTCAATGCCTTATTGAAAACATTGGAAGAGCCGCCAGCGCATGTAAAATTCTTATTTGCAACGACCGAAATCAATAAAGTGCCGATTACGGTTTTGTCCCGTTGTCAGCGTTTTGATTTGCGGCGGATATCAACGGCCACTCTGACGGATTATTTTTCAAAAGTCGTCCGGTTAGAACAAGTGGAAGCCGAAGAAGAAGCTTTGGCTATGATTGCTAAGGCGGCTGAAGGTTCGGTACGGGATGGCTTGTCCATTCTCGATCAGGCGATTGCGCATAGTTCTGGTCGTATTTTGGCGGCCGATGTCCGTGAAATGCTGGGATTGTCTGATCGCGGTGTTATTAAATCTTTGCTAGTTGATTTGCTGGAAGGAAAAGGGGATCGTGTTCTCGATCATGTTAAAGCCCAATATGATCTAGGCGTAGAACCAGAAGCCTTGTTGCATGGCTTGTTACAGCTTATTCATGCCATTACCCGCAGCAAAATGGGACGGCCTGATAATCTGACCCTTCATCCGACAGAAGAAGAAATTTGGCTGGCTGAATTAGGAAAAAAACTGTCTTTTCCGGTGTTGCATCGTTTATGGCAGCTTTTATTAAAAGGCCATTCCGAAGTTCAAAATGCGGTTTTGCCCTTGGAAGCAGCAGAAATGGCTTTGCTTCGGGTAATTCATGCGAGCCAGCTTCCTGATCCTGCAACGATTATTGCCCAGTTAAAAAAGCAGGAAAGCATCTCGCCGAATTTATCACCTTCACCAGAAGATAATCGATTGGCTCCGCCGACCTCTTCTTTTCAAGGTAGAGAAGAAGGCGACGTAAAAAAAAACATTTCTGAACAGGTAAGCCCGTCGTGGTTTCAGGCAAAAGAGGCTTTACCGAAAAACGGGAATGATTTTTTAAATTCGTTGCAACCGGCTGAAAAAAAAGATTTTTCTTCTTTCGATGGCGATAATAATAGCCGGATGGCAGACAGCGATTATCCTGTCGAAGGTAATCAGAAATTGTCTGAATTATCGGAAAATCATCCGACGCCATCGGCTATGCCGATAGCCTCAGCAAGCGAAGCAAAGCTTAAGAATCCTCATTTTCCACCAGATTTCAAATCCCTGACAGAAAGGCTCTTCGATAAGGGTTATGCTTTGGTTGGCCATAGTTTAGAAGATTATGGACGGTTGATTGAATATAATCCGCCCCGTTTATTGTTAGAAGATCATGGCCGCATATCGGGTGAAACCCGCCAAGAATTATCGGTAGCTCTAAAAAATTTGACAGGACAGGCGTGGCAGGTTGAATTTTTACAGGATCGGAAAGGGCAGCCCAGCTTTCGGGAAGCCGAAATAGCCCAAAAAGAAGCCCGTCAAAAAGCCGTTTTGAATACACCCATTGTCCAAGCGGTTTTAAAGACATTTCCTGATGCCGAATGGGTGCAGTCATCTGATGAATAGATAGGGATCTTTGGTAAAGATGAAGGCATCTTAGGGCTCAATATGTCTTATAAAAAAAGACGAAAACTTTCTTTAAAAAATTTTTGCATCAGCCATGGCCTCTTCCTAAAGCAAACAGCACAAGCTAAAATGAAATTTCATAATATAAAGGCTTTGCTATGGATCTCGAACAAATGATGAAGGCAGCGCAAGAAGCTGCCCAGCAATTACAGACCCAAATGGGAGAAGCGCAGGCTAAACTCGACAGGATTGATGTCGAAGGTGCCGCTGGTGGCGGTTTGGTTAAAATTAAGGCAACCGCAAAAGGTCGGATTACCGGCGTTGAAATTGACGAAACGCTGCTGGTTCCAGCTGAAAAGCAAATGCTGGAAGATCTGATTGTGGCGGCTTGCAATGACGTTAAAGCCAAAGCTGATGAAGCCAGCAATGCTGAAATGTCTAAAATGACCCAAGGGATGCCTTTACCCCCCGGAATGAATTTACCGCTTTAATTTATATTAAGGTGGAAGGGGTGGTTATGCCCCTTCCGCTCTTGAAGATTCTTAGAGACGGGGGAGGGTAACGCCCCGCTGTCCCATATATTTGCCTGAACGATCGGAATAGCTGACCTCGCAAGGTTCGTTGCCTTGTAAGAACAAGAATTGGCAAGCACCTTCACCGGCATATATTTTAGCCGGAAGCGGCGTGGTATTAGAAAATTCTAGCGTTACATGGCCTTCCCAGCCCGGTTCAAGCGGCGTGACATTGACGATAATACCGCAGCGGGCATAGGTCGATTTCCCAAGGCAAATAACCAACACATCTTTGGGAATACGGAAATATTCGACTGTCCGAGCCAAAGCAAAGCTGTTCGGCGGAATAATGCAGACATCCGTTTTACGATCAACAAAACTGCTTGAATCAAAATTTTTCGGATCAACTGTCGCAGAATTGACGTTGGTAAAAATTTTAAATTCATCAGCGACACGGGCATCATAACCATAAGACGATAATCCATAGCTGATACAGCCGTCTCTACGCTGGCTTTCAACAAATGGCTCAATCATTCCGTGTTTTTGAGCCTGCTCGCGTATCCAGCGGTCAGCCATGATCGACATGCATATATTCCTTTTCTAAGATTCTAAGCCAATTTTAGGTATTTTGATGTGAGTTAATCTTTTTTCGGAGAAGGGATGTTCAGATTTTTGGGCCCAAAGCTATGAGGTAATAAAGTGGAAAGCCGATGGGATTCGATTTCGGAACCTTCGGCTGAACCGCAATAGACCATTATGTCATAATCGCCTATTTCTGCGGCTTCGTTTAAAACCTGACGACAGCGCCCACAAGGATAAATAATATCCTTGCCGATAAAACGGTCTTTGTCGAATTTCCCTCCACAAATGGCAATCGCTCTGATATCAGCAAGGTGACCTGCTGCATTGGCCGTTGCAACGGCCACTGTTTCAGCACAGAGCGTGAGACCATAGCTGGCATTCTCAAAATTCGTACCGGTAATCACACTGCCATCTTTGAGTAAAAGGGCAGCCCCTACTGCAAAAGCAGAATAAGGGGAATAGGATTGTCTCGCCGCGGTGTAGGCTTTATCCATCAATGATTTCACGGTAATGTTGCCAGCTTCAAACGCATCTATAGATTCGGACATGGAAGGGTATTCTCTTGTTGGAAGGGGGTACTATCCCGAAATTGTGCTTTGATATCACATAAGATTGAAAAAAGAAGAATAAGGATGGATTTGGCATGGTAGAAAGTCTGAAAGTAGTAGCTTCAACGCCTACTATGCCAGAAAAAGAAAACGCATCTCTTCCCGTCAACCTTGAGGCTGAAGCGGCTCTTTTGGGCGCTTTGCTGATTGATAATCGTTTGGCCGAAGATGTTCAGGTTAAATTGAGAGATGAGCATTTCTTTGATCCAACGCACCGTCTGATTTATCAGCTTATTATGCGCCAGTTAGATCGTAACCAGCTGGCTAATCCGGTTACTATTCAGCCTTTGATAGAAAAAGACCCCAGCTTACAAGCCAAGGGGGGCATGAAATATGTCTATAATTTAGTTCAAAATCATGCGTCTTTGCTTGGTGTTCGTGATTTTGCGACACAGATTTACGAGCTGGCCTTGTTGCGTGAACTGGTTAGTGTCGGGCGTGATATGGTGGACAATGCCTTAAATACCCAAGGTATTATTGATCCCCGTTCCCAGATTGAAGAGGCGGAGACAGCGCTCTATCGGGTGGCTGAATCGGGTATTTCCGAAGGCGGTGTTAAGAGTTTTTATCAAGCAGCTAAGATAGCCGTCAAAGCCGCTGAAATGGCACTCAATTCCGGCGCGCATCTGTCTGGTGTAACGACAGGTCTGGAATCAGTGAATGCCAAAATCGGCGGATTGCATCGTTCCGATTTATTGATTTTGGCAGGCCGTCCCGGCATGGGAAAAACCGCTTTTGCGACTAACGTCGCCTTTAACGCTGCCCGTCGTTACATGTATGACACCCAAAACGGTATCCCACCAGAAGAAACACCCGGAGCGCCGGTTGCTTTTTTCAGCCTTGAAATGTCGGCTGACCAATTGGCCACCCGCTTGTTAGCGGAACAATCGCGATTATCCTCGGAATCTTTGCGTATGGGGCGGGTTAGTAAGGAAGAATTTCGCAATCTGGCACGGGCAGCCGCTGAACTTGAAAATTTACCGCTTTATATTGACGATACCCCCGGTCTTACTATTGCCGCCCTTAGAACAAGAGCGCGGCGGTTAAAGCGTCGCCATGATATCGGTTTGTTGGTGGTCGACTATTTGCAACTGTTGCAGGGATCGGGGAAAGCCAATGATAACCGCGTTAATGAAATTTCAGAAATCAGCCGCGGTTTAAAAACCCTTGCCAAGGAATTGGATATTCCTGTTTTGGCCTTGTCCCAGCTTTCCCGCGCAGTTGAGCAACGCGAAGATAAACGCCCCCAGCTTTCCGATTTGCGTGAATCCGGTTCTATCGAGCAAGATGCAGATATCGTGTTATTCGTTTATCGTGAAGAATATTATCTCCAGTCTCGTGAGCCTAAAAGACCACCGGAAGGTAGTGATGCCTTGGTAGATGCCCAGATTGATGAAGAACATCGCAAATGGCAGCAATCTATGGAAGATGTCTATAACCGAGCTGAATTGATCGTGGCCAAGCAACGTCACGGGGCAACCGGTAAAGTGCGTTTGCGCTTTGAAAGCCAGATTACGCGCTTTTCCGATCCGGTTGATGAGTATAATTCTGAAAATGATTATCCCGCATAGTAAAATGAAGTTGATATAATCTGAAATTAAAATAAAACCTATAGAGTCAAACATATAATTATGTAATGTAATATTATAACTTCTGTAATAATAACTACAGAAGAAATGAGACTTTATGGCAAGCGAAATAAAAAACACAGAAATGGGTCATGATCATGACCATAATCATACGCATAGTCATGACCATCATCATAGTCATTCCCATGTTCATGAGATAAATTCTAGTAATAGTCGTGGTTTTGGGATAGGTATTGCTATTAACTTAGCCTTTATTCTGGTTGAAATAGGCTATGGTATTGCTTCGGGTTCTTTATCCCTGATTGCGGATGCCGGACATAACCTTTCCGATGTTTTGGGATTAGCCTTATCTTTGGCGGCTTTTATTGCCGAAAAGTCGAAGCCAACATCACGCTTTACCTATGGCTATCGGTCATCCTCTATTTTGGCAGCGCTTTTTAACGCTCTCTTTTTGGTTATTGCTTGTGGTGCCATTGGGTGGGAAGCGATACGGCGTTTTTCAGAACCGGTTGATGTTCCAGGTGGCACCATTATGATTATTGCCGGTATCGGTATTATCATCAATTTTGCCACGGCTTTGCTCTTCAAAGATGGCCATGAAGAATTAAACCGTCATGCAGCCTTTCTTCATATGTTGCTGGATGCGTTGGTTTCGGCTGTCGTTGTCTTGTCAGGGTTTATTATCCAGATGACAGGCTGGCATTGGATTGATCCAAGTCTTAGCCTTGGGATTGTTGTTGTTTTATTATGGAGCAGTTGGAGCCTTATTAAGCGCTCTTTTGCAATGGCGTTGAATGCGGTGCCGCCGTCTATTGATGTCGGGGCAGTGGTGACAAGGCTAGATCAGTTGCCGGATGTTATCAATGTTCATCATGTCCATATCTGGCCAGTAAGCACCAGCGAGACTGCGATGACAGCCCATATTGTGCGCTCCAAAATTCAAAATAATGATGCCTTTATTGGGTCGGTTGCCGATATTATGAAAAAAGAATTCGATATCGGTCATGTAACCTTACAAATAGAGCATGATGGCTGCGATAATGAAATTATATGCTGATGGTGGCTTCTTGATATAAAAATATAAATTTGTTTATTGTCGCCAATCGACAAAATGTCACATACCGTGATAATAGTGCCAAATTTATCACAGTCGGAATAACTACGCTTCGCTCTTATTTATTCCGGTTGTGATAAAAGCACCTTGGCTTTACCGGACATACTATCCGGCCATTATATGCTTAAAAGGGCTTAACGACCCTGTCTTTCTGGTAATTGAGATCAATTGAGTATAGTGCCGTTATTTCCGCTTATTGGAGGCGTATAAGGGGTCTATCGTGCAAGATCATAATCAGGTGAACAAAGAGAAGCCTGTATTAGTTACTGGAGTTTCTGGATTTGTGGGTTCTGCGGTGGCGCGGTCATTAGCGCAGCAGGGCTATAAAGTGCGAGGCATGGTACGTGCGACCAGCCCGAAAACCAATATCCGTGACTTTCCCGGCGAGATTGTTTTTGGTGATCTGGATGATCCGCCTTCTTTAAGAGAACCCCTTTCAGGCTGTGGCGCGCTGATCCATGTGGCCGCCGATTATCGTTTATGGGCTGCCGATCCTAACGAAATTATTCGTCATAACCGTTTGCATACCCAAGCGATCATGACAGCGGCGCTCTATCTGGGTATCGAACGGGTAATTTATACCAGTAGTGTCGCCACTTTGGCACCCGGACATGGTAAACCCAGCGATGAGAATTCTCCGCTAACGCCGGAAAATGCTATTGGTGCCTATAAACGTTCTAAGGTTGAAGCCGAACGTCTGGTTGAAAAGATGATAGCAGAGCAGGGCTTGCCTGCGGTTATTGTTAACCCTTCAACGCCTATTGGTCCAAGGGACGTTAAGCCTACGCCTACTGGACGCATTATTATCGAAGCGGCTACCGGAAAAATGCCCGCCTATGTCAATACAGGGCTTAATCTTGCTCATGTGGACGATGTAGCAGACGGGCATGTAAAAGCCCTTGAAAAAGGTGTTGTCGGTGAAAGGTATATTTTAGGCGGTGCCGATGTGCCTTTAAGTGTCATGTTGGCGGAAATCGCGCGGCAGGTAGGCCGGAAGCCACCAAAAGTTGCCTTGCCAAGATGGCCGCTCTTTCCATTGGCATGGGGTGCAGAAGCCTTTGCCAAGGTAACAAAAAAAGAACCTTTCATTACCAGTGATGCCTTGCGCATGGCTGGCTATCATATGTATTTTTCGTCGGAGAAAGCCAAACGCGATCTGGGTTACAAATCTCGTCCGTGGCAACATGCCATTTCTGATGCCATCGAATGGTTTCGGGCAGAAGGTATGTTGTGATGATCGCCACCATTCTAGGATTAACCTCCCTTGGTATTTGGATTGGTCTTCTGTTCTTTCATGGTGGCTTTTGGTTGTGTCATGAACGGGATGATCGTCCCGTTCCGTCTTTGGAAATATGGCCGGATGTCGTGGCAGTTGTGCCTGCCCGTAATGAGGCCGATGTTATTGATAAAGCCATAGATTCATTATTACGGCAGGATTACCCCGGCCATTTTAAAGTTATCCTTGTTGATGATAATTCCGAGGATAGAACCGCAGAAGTCGCTAAACGCATTGCGAGGACTTATCCTGAAGGTAAATTGACGATTGTTAATGGATCAGCCCTGCCGAAAGGTTGGGCGGGTAAATTATGGGCTTTGGATCAAGGTATTAAGGCCGCCGGACAGGTTAAATGGTTATGGCTGACGGATGCCGATATTGCGCATCAGGACGATACCTTGAAAATGTTGGTTGCCCA
>NZ_JAIWON010000074.1 GCF_020216885.1 Zymomonas sp.
TGCCGAAAAAGACGGGCTTATTTTTCATTCCCTGATGGCACGACTAAGTTGTAACAATTTTGCCGAATGGGCACTTATTCCGGCCTTCGTCTTTTTCTTCCAGATGTTGTATCCTTTTCGGCATATCAATAATCCCAAGCATAAAACGGCCGGTGCTGCCGGTGGATGTATGTTAGCCGATCGTGCCAGTCTTGAAAAAGCAGGTGGGATAGGCGCTATCCGTCATGCTATTATTGATGATTGCAGCCTTGGCGGCATTATGAAAAAGCAAGGGAAAATCCGGCTTTCTTTAACAAACCGTTCATTGAGTATCCGACCCTATTTAGGGTTTCAGGAAATTGGTCACATGATTTCCCGTTCAGCTTATGCTCAATTACGATATTCTTTCTGGCTATTGGCATTGACATTATTCGGGATGTGCCTTGTTTATCTGGTACCGCCTGCTTTGGCTTTGCTGACCCATGGTGTATCGGCTTGGATTGGTCTGGCTGGATGGATGATGATGGCATTAGCCTTTCAACCCATATTACATTTTTATCACCGCTCTCCTCTTTGGGGTTTAGCGCTTCCCTTAATTGCGGCCTTTTATAGCTGTGCGACATTTTTTTCTGCCGTGCATGTCTGGCAAGGGCGAGGCGGTATGTGGAAGGGGCGTGCGCAAGCACGTATAGGTCTGTGAATATTAAAACAAAAAATAAGCTAAATGCAGCCGCTTTGGTTTCTGGAAAAGGGCATCAGGATGAAAATTTTCCAGTGGCCTCTTTTCTGATCAATCCTGAATATCGGCCTATTATTATGGCGTTTTATCAGTTTGCTCGCCAAGCTGATGATGTCGCCGATAATGTGATCGCAAGCAAAAAAGATCGCTTGGCTATCCTTGAGGATATGCGCAGCAGTCTAACAGGCGAAAGCCAGAGCGAGCCTAATGCCGTTGTCTTGCGCCAGACGTTGATAACGCATGGTCTCGATCATACGATCGTCCATGGTCTTGATCTGTTGGAAGCTTTCCGGCGTGATGTATCCGTCAATCGTTACGAAAATTGGGACGCTTTGCTAGATTATTGCCGTTATTCGGCTTCTCCTGTTGGGCGCTTCGTTTTGGATGTCCATAAGGAATCCCGTAACCTTTGGCCCATGAATGATGCTTTATGCACGGCATTACAGGTCATCAATCATCTTCAGGATTGCGGTAAAGACTATCGCATGATGAACCGTATTTATATCCCAAGTGATATTATGGAAGCGGTTGGTGCTACCGCTGGCGATTTGGGACGTTTTCATGCCTCATTGCCTTTACGTCAGGCAATTGAGACGGCTGCCTTGAAAACAAAATCTCTTTTGAAACGGTCGTCCGGTTTTTCTGCAGCTATTCACGACAAGCGGTTGGGGGTTGAAGTCGCGGTTATCCAGCGCTTGGCGGAAAGCCTGACCGAATGTTTAATGAAGCATGATCCGCTATCCGAACGGGTTCACCATAATAAAGCTGAAACTTTGGGACTGGCCTTTGTCGCCGCCGCAGGGAGATTATTTTCTTAATGACTTCGGCCATGAAAAAGATTCAGCCAGAGGCCTTTTCCGAAAAATCATCGGATAGCCAAGCTTCGGCCAGCGGCGCAAAAAGCAGTAGCTTCTATATCGGTATGCGGGTTTTGCCGCCAGCCGAGCGGGAAGCAATGTATGCTGTTTACAATTTCTGTCGCCAAGTCGATGACATTGCCGATGATCTGGAAGGCAGCCAAGAGGAAAGAAAGAAAGCGCTTGACGCGTGGCGTCATGATATCAATGCCCTTTATTCAGGTGATCCCTGTGGCCAAGCTGCTTTTCTTAAAGAACCGGTTGCCCGTTTCCATTTGAGACAGGAAGACTTTATTGCCGTTATTGACGGTATGGCTATGGATTTGAAGGGGCCTATCATCTTCCCTGATGAAGCAACCCTTGATCTTTATTGTGATCGCGTTGCTTCGGCTGTCGGGCGGCTGTCTGTCTATGTTTTTGGCATGGATCCCAATATAGGGGAATCTTTAGCTTATCATTTGGGGCGGGCTTTACAGTTAACCAATATCTTGCGCGATATTGACGAAGATGCTGAAATAGGGCGTTGTTATCTGCCTCGGGAGCCGCTTGAAAAAGCCGGTATTCCACTGGATATTGAAAAAGCCTTGGCTGATCCACGGTTGGACAAGGTTTGCCGTGATATCGCTTGGCAGGCCGAAGGGCATTATGCCGCATCAGATCATATCATTCATAATCGCCCTAAAGGCTATTTGATTGCGCCTCGTTTGATGGCAGCAGCCTATTCGGCATTGTTACGTAAAATGTTGGCACAAGGGTGGAAAAATCCTCGGAAGAAAGTCAAACATAACAAGCTCGCCCTTTTATGGACTTTGCTTAGATTGAAGGTGACTTCATGAGTGTAACGCATATTATCGGGGCGGGGCTGGCTGGGTTATCTGCCGCGGTAGCGATTACCTATGCCGGAGGACGCGTCAAAATTTATGAAGCCTCGGCTATGGCTGGGGGGCGGGCGCGTTCTTATCATGATAAAAAGCTGGGGATTGAAATTGACAATGGCAATCATATGCTGCTGTCAGGAAATCATTCTGCCGAGACCTATTTGAGAAGAATAGGGGCAGAGCATCGCTTTAAAAGCCCAAAAGAGGCTGCCTTTTCTTTTTGTGATCTAAGTGACAAAGAACGCTTTACCATAAAATTAAGCAATGGCTTTGTGCCGTGGTGGGTTTTATGCGCCAAAAGCCGCGTTCCCCATAGCAAAGCCAAGGATTATTTAGCGTTATTGTCGCTGTTATTGGCAGATCATAATACCAAGATAGGCGATATTATCCCTGATAATACGGCTTTATGGCGTAAATTGCTTGATCCTTTTTTTGTTTCGGTTCTCAATACACCGGCAAAAGACGGGGCAGCTTGTCTTGCGGCGGCGGTTATTCGGGAAACTTTGATGAAGGGGGGAAAGGCTTGCATCCCCCGCATTGCCTATCCCAATTTAGCAAGTAGTTTTATTGATCCTGCGCTTGACTATCTGAAAGCCAGAGGGGTGGAAGTCGATTACCGTAACCGTTTGCGTCAAATCCATTTTTCGGGACAAGATGTTACCTCTTTGGAATTTGCCCATCAGGATATAAAACTGGAAAAAGGCGATAAGGTTATTATCGCTTTGCCTGCTTGGGTCGTTCAGTCCTTGATACCGGATATCGAAACGCCGGATAAATATCAGGCGATTATTAACGCTCATTTCTTGATGAAGCCTACTGCCGCTATGCCTCATATTATGGGTGTTGTGGGAGGAACGGCTGATTGGATTTTCACTTTTGAAAATCGGATATCGGTTACGATCAGCGCCGCTAATCATTTATTGGCGCTTGAAAAAGAAGAACTGGTTAAGCGTATCTGGGATGATATTCAGACCGTTTATGCTTTCAAGCAGGATATGCCTGAATGGCAGGTCGTGACTGAAAAAAGAGCCACTTTTGAAGCGACTGTTGATCAGAATAATCGTCGTCCACCGGCTGTTACGGCATGGAATAACCTGTTTTTAGCCGGAAATTGGGTGAGAACAGGCCTTCCTGCGACTATTGAAAGCGCTATCCGATCCGGTCAGACCGCGGCTGATCTCGCTTTATCCCATTCATAATTAGAAAGCCTATACATGACTGTATCGACTTCCTCGGCTTTTCATCATAGCCCGTTGTCTGATGATGTTGAGCCGATTATCCAAAAGGCCACCCGTGCCTTGCTCGAGAAGCAGCATCAGGATGGCCATTGGGTTTTTGAATTGGAAGCTGATGCAACCATTCCCGCTGAATACATATTGTTAAAGCATTATTTGGGTGAACCCGAAGATTTAGAAATAGAGGCCAAGATAGGTCGCTATTTGCGTCGTATTCAGGGCGAACATGGTGGATGGCCTTTGTTTTATGGTGGTGTTCTTGATTTGAGCGCCACGGTTAAAGCCTATTTTGCCTTGAAAATGATCGGCGATTCTCTTGACGCGCCTCATATGCTTAAGGCAAGAAATGAGATTTTGGCACGGGGCGGAGCGATGCGTGCCAATGTTTTTACACGTATCCAATTGGCTTTGTTCGGGGCAATGTCATGGGAGCATGTCCCTCAAATGCCCGTAGAGTTGATGTTGATGCCGGAATGGTTTCCGGTTCACATCAATAAAATGGCCTATTGGGCAAGAACCGTTTTAGTCCCGTTATTGGTTTTACAGGCGTTAAAGCCTGTCGCCCGTAATCCGCGCGGTATCTTGGTTGATGAATTATTTGTGCCAGATGTTTTGCCGACTCTTCAGGAAAGCGGTGACCCGATATGGCGTCGTTTTTTTTCGGCGCTTGATAAGGTATTGCATAAAGTAGAACCTTATTGGCCGAAAAATATGCGTGCGAAGGCTATTCATAGCTGTGTCCATTTTGTAACCGAGCGTTTGAATGGTGAAGACGGGTTGGGTGCTATTTATCCGGCGATTGCCAATAGTGTCATGATGTATGATGCCTTGGGATATCCCGAAAGCCATCCAGAAAGAGCCATTGCCCGTCGGGCTGTCGAAAAATTGATGGTGTTAGATGGCACCGAAGATCAGGATGATAAAGAAGTCTATTGTCAGCCTTGTTTGTCACCGATTTGGGATACAGCCTTGCTTGCCCATGCCATGTTGGAAGTCGGAGGCGATGAGGCCGAAAAATCGGCTATTTCTGCCCTGAGCTGGTTAAAACCGCAACAAATTTTAGATGTAAAGGGTGATTGGGCCTGGCGGCGGCCTGATGTCCGACCTGGGGGATGGGCCTTTCAATATAGAAATGACTATTATCCCGATGTCGATGATACGGCTGTTGTGACTATGGCCATGGATCGAGCCGCAAAATTATCTGATGTCAGCGATGATTTTGAAGAATCCAAAGCGCGTGCCATGGAATGGACCATTGGGATGCAAAGCGATAATGGCGGTTGGGGCGCATTTGATGCCAATAACAGTTATAATTATCTGAATAATATTCCCTTTGCTGATCATGGCGCGTTACTTGATCCGCCAACGGTCGATGTCTCGGCACGCTGTGTTTCGATGATGGCGCAAGCCGGTATCTCGATTGCAGATCCTAAAATGAAAGCGGCGGTTGATTATCTTCTGAAAGAACAGGAAGAGGATGGTAGCTGGTTCGGGCGTTGGGGTGTTAATTACATATATGGCACGTGGTCGGCCTTATGTGCATTGAATGTGGCAGCTTTGCCTTATGACCATTTGGCTATCCGTAAAGCGGTAGCTTGGTTAAAAGCTATTCAAAATAAAGACGGTGGCTGGGGTGAAAATTGCGATAGTTATGCCCTTGATTATAGCGGATATGAGCCGATGAATTCGACGGCTTCTCAAACAGCATGGGCTTTATTGGGCTTGATGGCTGTTGGGGAGGCAAATTCTGAGGCAGTAACAAAGGGTATAAATTGGCTGGCACAAAATCAAGATGAAGAAGGGTTGTGGAAAGAAGATTATTATAGCGGGGGTGGTTTTCCCCGTGTTTTTTATCTTCGATATCACGGCTATTCCAAATATTTTCCTCTTTGGGCTTTAGCGCGCTATCGCAATTTGAAAAAAGCCAATCAGCCGATTGTTCATTATGGGATGTAAAAGGCTGATTTTATAACCTGTTGGTAATGAAATACGTCTAAATCAAAATACGGCTGATTTTTGGCCGTATTTTTTTGTATCATCATATTGTTTTTATAAAATATTGTGATGATTAGCAGGGTATTATGAAGGAAAAAATATGCTGAACCATATCCTTGCTGTGACCGGAATAGATCGTGAAGCACGGGCGGCGGCGCAATGTGAAAAAGTTTTGTCTCTGGCAGGGGGAGGGGATAGTGTTCGCCTCGAAGAATCTTTGCGCCGAATTATGCAGGAAAACACGATTTCCGGTTTAGTGAGTTTTGGTTTGGCTGGCGCTTTGGATTCTGATTTAAAAGTAGGCGATTGGGTAGTCGGAAGCCATTTAACAGGGAATGTCGAGGCCGATTGCGATGAAGCATGGCAAGACTCGCTTGAGAAAATTTTCCCTACATTGAAAAAGGGAATAGTTTATTCAGATGGCACTCTTGTTTCCGATATTGCCCAGAAACAAGACATTCAAAAAAAACAAAAGGCTATCGCCGTTGACATGGAATCCCATATCGTCGCCCGAATAGCCCAAGAATATCATTGTCCATTTATTATTTTAAGAGTGATTTCAGATCAGGCCGATCATGCTCTACCGCCCGCTTTTTCGGTGGCGATGCAACCTGATGGCAGCGTCGCAATACCGGCCTTACTGAAATCATTGCTATTGAAACCGAGCCAAATACCGGCTTTCGTCACGACAGCAAAGGCCGCAACGAAAGCCTTGAAAGAGTTAGGCCGCGTCGGTTTCATTTTTGGCAGCAGCCTCGGATTCCCTGATTTCAGCTAAACGCTGCTGAACGTGATCGGAGAATACATCCTTGGCACGGCGCTGATTGGCAAGGCTGATATCCGGTGCCATCGCACCTTCTGTTTTGATGCCTTTTAAAGCGACCATCGCAGCTTTCAGCGGATGGCGAACCGTATCGATAACAGCGGTCGCCTCAAAGCCGGAATGAACCATGCAGTCTTGGCATTTTTCATAATTGCCAACGCCGTAATCATCCCAAGCCGTATTTTCCATAAGGTCTTTGAAGCTTTTGGCGTAATCTTCGCCTAAAAGGTAGCAAGGACGCTGCCAACCAAAGACAGTACGGGTCGGATTGCCCCAAGGCGTGCATTTATAGGTTTCGTTACCAGCCAAGAAGTTCAAGAATTGAATGGACTGGTTGAATGGCCATTTATGACCTTTGCCCAAACGGAAAATATTGCGGAACAGGTTTTTCGTGGTGGTGCGGTTCAGGAATTCATCCTGATTGGCAGCCCGTTCATAGGCGTAACCCGGAGAAACCGTGATGCCGTCAATACCGATAGCCTTCATGCGATCAAAGAATTTAGCCGTCCGTTCTGGATTGGCATCGTTGAAGAGCGTGCAGTTGATCGAAACCTGAAAACCACGGGATTTAGCAAGACGAATAGCGGCTTCCGCTGTTTCATAGACACCGTCTAAAGAAACAGAACGGTCATGCATTTCCTTGTCACCATCAAGATGGATTGACCAAGTAAAATTGGGGCGCGGTTCATATTGATCGACCTTCTTTGCAAAAAGCAAAGCATTGGTGCAGCAAATAACGAATTTGCCTTTATCAAGAGCGCCTTTGACAATTTTAGGCATGTCGCGATGAAGCAGCGGTTCACCACCCGCGATAGAAACCACCGGAGCGCCGCATTCATCAATGGCCTGCATACATTCGTCATAAGACAAACGCTGGTTCAGAATTTCTTTGGGGTAATCGATTTTACCGCAGCCCTGACAAGCAAGATTGCAGCGGAAAAGCGGTTCAAGCATTAAAACCAGAGGATAACGCGTTGTCCCTTTGATATGATTACCGAGGATGTAGGAACCAATCCGTAAAACCTGACTAAAAGGAATACCCAAGGCTCAAGCCTCCTGTTCTGTATCGTTAGAGAGACTGTCCGCCTCTTCTGAAGCAGCAGTTTTGTTATCTAAATTGTTATGTGCCGCATTGCGGGCTTTGAGATGACGCAGAGTTGGCGGCAAGCGGAAAGCAATCTTCTCTTCGACACCGTCAAGCTGCTCTACAGTGACAGAGCCTAGAGCGCGGATAGCGGTGATAACGCTTTGCACCAATTCTTCTGGTGCAGAAGCCCCAGCCGTTAATCCGACTGTATTGATACCTTCAAACCAAACAGGGTCAATTTCGCTGCCATCGGCGATCAGATAGCTGGGAAGACCTTCTTCTAAGCCAATTTCGCGTAAACGGTTGGAATTTGAGCTGTTTGGTGAACCGACAACCAAAATGAGATCGGATTGTTTGCAAAGATCTCTGACAGCCGCTTGCCGATTCTGGGTCGCGTAACAAATATCCGAGGTATCGGGCCCAATGACATCTGTAAATTTTTTGCGCAATGCGGCGATAACCGAGCGGGTATCATCAACAGAAAGCGTTGTCTGGGTGATGAAAGCGACCGGCGTATCGGACGGAATGTCAAGGCTGTCTACCTGTTCGGCAGAACCGACAAGATGAACAGGCCCATCAATCTGGCCTAAGGTGCCTTCGATTTCAGGGTGACCGGCATGGCCAATTAAAATCAAAGTCCGTCCATGAGAAAGATAGCGTCGGCCTTGCGCATGCACTTTGTTTACCAAAGGACAGGTTGCATCGACTACCGGCAAGCCGCGTTCTTCGGCTTCCTTTTGAACGGTACGAGCAACGCCATGCGCACTGAAAACAGTGACTTCGCCGGGGGGAACTTCGGAGAGTTCTTCGACAAAGACAGCGCCTTTTGCCTTTAATGTATCGACAACATGACGATTATGAACGATTTCATGGCGAACATATACAGGCGCTCCGACACGGTCTAATGCCTGATCGACAATTTCGATAGCACGGATCACGCCGGCACAGAAGCCACGCGGTTGAGCCAGAATGATTTTTATCACAAACAGTCCCGATTTTGGATGTTCTTAATTCTAGACCTTGCAAGTCTAACCTGACACAGGTCTGTATCTATTTTATAGATAATTCTAAAGCAGATAACGCATAATGTAGCATAGAAACGGCAGATTTCGTGTGAATTATGTATAAAAAACACAGTATTTTCAGATGTTGAGGTCAAAAACGGAAACTCAACCCTTTTTTTGACGTTTTTTTTCATCAAGGCATAATGAAGCATTTTTTGTGAAGGATTAGACAAAAAGTTCTAAACCGGCGATGAGTGAAGGGAAGGATGCTTGTTTCAAGGTTATTGTTCTTTCCTCGTTCATTAGATGCTTTTTAAAAAGACATATTAAACCAATGGAAGAAAGCCGACGGGAAAATCAGGATATTCCATTTCCATTATTTCCGGCATTTTTATAAATGGGAGATAAGTAAGAAATGTGGAATCGTATTTTGCCTCTTTCCATATTCATGTGAATTGAAGAGTAGGATTTTTTATGGCTTTAAAATTAAGAAATATAATACCCGCTATTTTGGTGACGGTAGCGCCGGTTGCAGCCTTTGCTCAAGCGAGCGATCCTGCCGCCACCCAAATTGACGCCTATCACAATGCTATTATCGAAATCATGAAGCAGGGAAAAAGCCTTGGAATTTCTGGCCGGATAACACGCTTTGAAACCTTGGTTCATGACTATTATGACATGCCAACCATGACCTCTTTGGTTGTTGGATCTGGTTGGTCTTCAGCTTCCCAAGCGGATCGCGATCAGGCTATTGCGGCTTTAGAACATCATAGTGCCGTTATGTTGGCCAGCAATTTTGTTAGCTATGGCGGTGAACAGTTTAAAACCGAACTACCTGTTACCAGCCGTGGTTCTGATAAGTTGGTGCGGGCAACGATTACGAGCGATAAGCTGATTTACCGGATGCGTTTTAGTCAGGGTAAATGGAGAATCGTCGATATTATCTCGGATGGTGTCAGCCAGTTAGCGGTTCAGCGTGCTGACTTCTCTTCGACGGTTGCTTCTAATGGTATTCCGGGGCTGGTTCATAAATTGGCAGTGATTGATGCCAAAACCATGAAATAATTGAATAATATTTCCTAGGCCGGAGCTTTTTAAGATCCGGCTTATTGGGAGAAATAGGGTTTTAGTCTTTTAAACGCGCTGCCAAAACCTCAAGCGGGATATGTTTGACAGCTTCAAGACGATCATCGGCCTGTAAGATATCCGCGATGATAGCAAGCCTTTGTGTAATATGATCGAAATCCTGCAAAACAGAGACATGATTTTCGACAACATAGCTATCGCCGCATAATATCACTGACAGATGTTCGACATCATGGCGCACCAAAGCGACTTCGGCGGCCAGCTTTTTAAATAAAAGGGTGGTTGCCCGATTATTTTTGCACAAATCTCCGGAACAGGGACGAGCCTGTTCCGGATTGAGAAATTTTTTATCTGGTTTTATTTCTGACATTTAGCAAGAACCACAGAGGCGATATCGCCGATAGCGACCTCCTGATCGATAACTTTGGCATCGCGAGCAGCGCGGGGGGCATCACCAGCAATGGCAGTTTCCTGATCTTGAGCAAAAGTGAAAGCGCCACTAGCTTTTAATGCCCTCATTCCAGCAACGCCATCATCACCAACCCCCGTCAAAATACCGGCAACAACATCATCTTTGGCGGTTTTTGCAAGGGCTGCAAATAGCAAGCTGGCGCTAGGGCGGTGTCCTTGAACCGGTTCCTTGGGAAGCAGGCGAATGGTCGGATCAGGCCAACGGTCAATAACCACATGGTTATTGGTGTCGCTGGCAATATAGATCACGCCTTGTTTTAATTTTGCACCATCTTTGGCCAGTTTGACCTGAGGTTTGATAGCAGAACCCAAACGAGTCAGATAAATTTCGGTAAAACTATCGTCCAAAGGTTGCACAATAAGGGTCGGGGGGCAGTTCGCCGGAAATTCCGGTAAAATGTCAAGCATTGCATCCACGCCACCCGTTGAGGTCGCAAGGGCAATCATCTTGCCATTCCATTCCAGTTCGTCTTTGGCAACCTTGCGCTGTCTGGTCTTTTTACGGATTTTACCGCCAGCCGCAGCAACAATCAGTTCGGCTAGTTTAGGCCCAAGTTTTTTGAAAACTTCTAGAGTCACATTCTGAGGTTTCGGGAAGCATTCAAATGCGCCCAGTTCCAAAGCACGCAGTGAAATTTCTGCACCACGCTGGGTCAGCGTCGAAAGCATGATGACCGGCATTGGCCGTTCTTTCATGATTTCTTCGAGAAATTCGATACCGCTCATTCCCGGCATTTCGACGTCAAGCGTAATGACCTGGGGTGATAATTCTGCAATACGTTCCCGTGCTTCATCTGCATTCGCCGCGACGCCGACAACCTGAATATTATCAAAGCTGTCCAGCACCTCGGAAAAGAGGGTGCGCATGGTGAGAGAATCATCAACAATTAAAACGCGAACAGGATCGCTCATTCCGTATCCCTTTATAGTGATTTTAAAACGCCCGTGATATTTACGAAAACTGGTTCAATATGAAGCAGTTGTTTAAAAACCGATATTTCTAAATCCTATTGAATGTCTATCATTTGATAGAAAGTCTAATACCATAAACTCTAAAATATGCTTAACAAAATCGGCTTTTGTCTTTATATTTCAGACATATAAGACGATGCTTTTCTGGAAAAATTATCAATTTTTATAGAAAATCATAAGTCATCAAAAATATAAAAATCGACTCCTTAATAAAAATGAGCATCTATCCAAAATGGATTTTTAAATTAAAATATTTTACGTAATAATAAAAATATATTCTTTTAAAATAATGTAAAATTAACTGTATTTGTGCGGGTTTAATAAGGAGTCTATGTCAATAACTAGAGCCGTTCGACCTTCTTGTAGGAAAGCGACCCCACTAATACCGTGCACAGCTTGGAAATTTTTTTCGAGGCTTTGAACTAAAAGCTGTCTTTGGCTTTCAAGAGCATCAACGATAATCATCACTTCTGGTTGGTGAATCATCGGGTCAATTCTGATTAGGATTTTTTGGCCTGTCTTAAAAGAAGCCTGTGTGAAATTTTCCTCTCCCAATAAAGCAGAAAGTGCAATAGCGGGAAACCATTGATCCCGTAATTGGATCATTGACTGTCTTTCATCCACCCAATGAATATCTTCTGCCTTGACCGCGATACTTTCGACGATATCGGAGATAGGCAGGATATAGCTTTGATCTTTGACGGTAGTAATCAGACCTTCAACCATTGTTTGATTAAGGGGTAAAAGCATCGTGACCCGCGTGCCTAAACGGGGAGGGGCATAGATGCGTATTTCCCCCTTCAGTGACTGGACAATATCCTTGACGGTCGCAAAGCCGCCTTTCCCATGATGCGAAGCATGGCCTTCAAAAGACTGCGCTTCGTTTTCCTTTCCATCTGGAGCATCTTTGTCTGCAATTATGCCGTATTGTTCGGCGATTTTGACCAGTTTTTCCCACAGAATACCACGCCCATCATCGGCGATAATGATCTTTAAGCGGCTAGCATGATAGCGGGCTTCTAAGCGAATATGACCTTCGCGCGGTTTACCGATTTCCTGACGTGTTTCGCTTTCTTCAATGCCATGAAAGGCCGCATTGTCGACGAGTTCAAGTAACGCCTTGCCAAGATCAATGACAATCCGTTTGTCGATTTTGATGTCAGAGCCGATAACCGAAAAAATGATATTTTTGTGATTATTGCCGCCTCTTTGCTTAATGATATCAATGACTTGTCTAAAAAGCGGCTCGATAGTCTGAGTCTGGAGCGCCATGGCATAATTATTGGCCGATTGGATCAATTGATCCAATTTTTCGAGCGCATTGACCCGACCGGATTTTTCATCTGAAAGGCTATGAGTAAGACTTAATTCTGAACGAATGCTAAGCATTTCGTGGAATATATCGAATAAATTGTCCAGTTTTTCAGGATTAACTGGAATATGCGGTTCAAGACTGCCTTCAACGTGAAGCGTTTCCTCTGCTGCATTCTGATGGATGCGCGTTACGGGATCATCGGCAACCAGAGCGCTTTGGGATAGAATAACTTCTGGCTTGTCTATAGTGATTTCATGGCCGACTTTTTTAATCGCATATTGAGAAGAATGGGCAATTGTCTTTTGTAATTCTTCTTCAATCTGAGTCTGGTCAGACGGAATTTGTTTTTCTGTAATTGCCAGAATGTAATTTTCGATCGTATCAAAACTACGCTGGATAAGATCAATTAAGAACAGATTTAACGCTAAGCGATCTTTGCGGATCGCTTCTATCAGTTGAGCCAGCAAAAAAGTTAACTGAACTAATGCTATTTCCTCATTGCCGGAGGCCTGATTATTCAGTTCTTTTATTGCCATTTCCAGACGGAGCAAACATTTGCTGTCGTAGATACCAGCCTGACAGGCCTTTAGATCATTTTCGATCGTTTTTTTTTGGGCTTGCCATAAAGTAAACAGTTTTTTTTCGGGCTGTGTCATAAATTATACCGTCTTCCCCGAAAGAACGTCTGATAGTTCCTGTTACCTTTGAATGTCGAAAAGGGACATTCAGAAAATAGCGATCGCCTAAAGCCTTTATCAGTCTTGTTATTATATCAAAAAGGCAAAATAGGCTGGAAAATTTTTCTTATTACGTCAAGGATCAATTAGAAAGCGCGCATAATATTTGACATTTTTTATCGCTATAAAATGAGGCAAAATTAGTTTGTTTTCTCATTTTTTCCTAGATGAAAACGTTCCAAAGCGGTGCCGAGCAGGTCAATCGCTTCGACAATATTCCGAGAAGCTTCGGTTGATTGCTCAACAATAACGCCGCCTTGTTGCGTTATTTGTTCGGTATTTTTAACGGTTGCAGCGGCGTTTTGCAGCTCTTGTGATTGAGATACGGCTGATAGTGAAATATCATGAGCTTGCCGGTTAACGGATTCGATACTCTCTATAATTTCTTCAAAGGTTTTGCCGGTATTTTCAACGTGATTTTTTGTGATGCTAAGCTGTTTTAAACTGTCTTCAATAAGAGTTTTAATACCTGCAGCGGCTTCGGCTGAACGCTGTGCCAACGCCCGAACTTCGTTCGCAACAACGGTAAATCCACGGCCTGCTTCACTGGCCTTCGCCGCTTCAATACTGGCATTTAAGGCCAAAAGATTAGTCTGAAATGCAATATCATCAATGAGGGTGACGATATTGGAAATCTTTTTAGATGAGGCGGACAAAGCCTCCATGCTTTTGATGGCATCATAGGCGATACGACCACCTTCACCCGCTTTTTCCCGTGTTTCATCAATGGATTTACTGACATCCTTTGCCTGTAAAGCGGTATTTTTAGCCGCTTCGGCAATATGATTCATGGTATTGGTCGCATCACCTAATGTTTGGATTTGATGATGGCTGGCATCGGTCAAAGATTGTGAAAAACGACCGATATTATGCGCTTCTGATTTGGCGCGATGAGCGATTTCAATGACTTGGGCAATAACACCCGCTAAGCTAGAACGCATAATGGCGAAGTCATTCGCGATCGCGGCATAGTTTTTCGGGATATGTTCCAGAACGACATCAAAATTTTGTTCGGCCATCTGGTTGAGGGCTTTGCTCAAGCTCGTCAGGATAGTGTTCCGTTCCTGACGCTCGTAATCCAGATAATTAGACAGAACAATTTCAATATCAAGAAGCGTTAATTTGACTAAAGAGCCAATTGTATCGGCTAATTTGCGGTTGAGAAACAAACCTGCCGCTGAGGATTTTATTGCCCGCGTAATTAACTGTTCCAAATTAACAGCATAGGCGCTGATATAATAGGTGGGTGTTACCCCGATTTGGGCATGAATGGCGCCGATTTTTTTGGAAGTTTCCTCACTTTTTTTATCGAAAGGTAAGGTAAACCACGAGAGCCAATGCGCTAGCTGCTTCTTTTTTGCCTTTTCAATCGCGTCTT
>NZ_JAIWON010000176.1 GCF_020216885.1 Zymomonas sp.
TATCGGCAAAATCAAGATTGATAAGACCGGGGCAGACCATCAAATCGGTAATACCGCGAACACCTTGCTGCAATACCTCGTCCGCCATTTGGAAGGCTTGCTTAAAGGTCGTATTCGGATTGGCGATCAAAAATAAATTCTGGTTTGGAATAACAATCAGCGTATCGACATGCTTTTGCAGTTCTTCAATACCACTTTCAGCAGAACGCGCCCGTCTTTTACCTTCAAAATTAAAAGGTTTGGTCACAACACCGACTGTCAAAATACCACGATCACGCGCCACTTTTGCGATAACAGGCGCAGCCCCCGTGCCGGTGCCACCGCCCATACCAGCCGCGATAAAGCACATTCTTGCGCCTTCCAAGGCTTCTTGAATCTGCTCAATTGTTTCTTCTGCGGCGGCCTTTCCGACTTCCGGCCTTGATCCTGCCCCCAAGCCCTGCGTCGTCGTCGGGCCAAGCTGAATCCGCTGTTCTGCCGGAGAGATATTTAAGGCTTGGGCGTCCGTATTCGCTACGATAAAATCGACACCCTGCACACCTGATGCAATCATATTGGCAACAGCATTTCCGCCGCCGCCGCCGACACCAATCACGCTAATCCGGGGCAGCTCACTCACTTCGCTGCTATCACTGGGCTGCATGAATTCGATGGTCATTTACGCTCTCCGTCTCAAATACATTTTGTCAGGCTTATCCTAGGCTACAATGCTATAAAATCGGATTTAACAAGTTACTCTTTGTCGAAAAGATTACCGGATCTGACCAAACAAAGCTATTCACCCTGTTACCTAGTGACTAAATCTTATATTGCCTGAAGCCATTACTAAAAGCACGTAAAAATGTGCAATAAAATCTTAATTTTGAATATATTTTTAATATTCGCGACGAAACATCTGAAAAAGACGTTTAAAAGATCCCATAAAAGATTTTTGACTGCCCATTCTATTATTATAAGAGAGCGGCCTAAGATCAAAGGGTTCCGACGCAGCATGAAGAACAAGCCCCGTCAAAGTCGCGAAAGCTGGGCCACTATGGGCATCTGGAAGCCCAACAAGGCCATGCGGCCGCCCTATTCTCACCGAACGACCCAAGACACCTTGGGCATAATCGGCAATACCTTTCAATTCTGCACCCCCTCCTGTTAAAACAACCTGACGCCCGACGGGGCCATTATAGCCCAAAGATTTCAAGGCATCAGCGATATGATCCATCCAATGATCCAAACGCTTCCGAATAACACCGATCAACTGCGCGCGACTTATCCGTTGTGGATCAATTACATCCTCGTCATTGGCAATCGGAGCCACATCTATCATCTCATGATTATCGCGAGGTGAACTCTGCGCCGATCCATAAAAGCATTTTAATCTTTCTGCATCCGACCGTCTGGTTCCAAAAGCCGCAGCAATGTCATCCGTGATATCGGATGCGCCCATTGGGATAGAAGTCAAACCAACCAATAGCCCACCGGCAAAAAGGGATACATTGGTAACGCCTGCCCCTAATTCGACCAAGGCTACACCCAATTCCCGCTCTTCCTTAAAAAGACAGGACATCCCAGCCGCGATCGGGGCGGCCACAATCGCCTGCACTTCCAGATGGGCTGAACGAACCGCCAATTCCAGATTTCTAACAGGTGAAGGTTCAGCCGCAATCACATGGATATCGACACCCAAACGGTCGGCATAAAGACCAATCGGGCTTTTAACCCCCTTTAATCCGTCTAAGGTATAAAGGGCGGGTTGAGCATGAAGCACCATATGCCCATCAGGATCGATCGCATCTCGTCCGGTCGCTAACAGGGTTTCCATATGGATTTCTTCGATCCGTTGACCATTCAAGGCCACTTCTGTCGAGCTAAGATCGGATATCAAGCCCCCCGCAGAAAAAGATACCCAGACAGATTCAATATTGGTGCCAGCAATCCTTTCGGCCTGTTCAACCGCTTCTCGAACCGCCTTTTCTGTCGATTCCATATCGAAAAGATAGCCCCGTCTGACCCCCAGACTTTCTCGCTGACCACTTCCCAATACCTGCAAAACATTATCAGCTCTTTTTTCGACAATCAGAGCTGAAATTTTGGAAGAACCGATATCAAGCGCTGTTATCAGATTGCCTTCTTTTACCGGCGTCATACTATGATGTCGTTCCTTCATATTCGATCACTTACCAAAGGATCCGCTACCTTTGCAGGCTTTGTCGCTTTCTTAACGGGTTCCGGTGAAATTCTGGCGGTAATAGGTGCCCCCGGAACACGCATATCGAATTTGACATAGCCCCTTTCTAACAAGTGATGCTCGCGATTAATATGAGAGAAACGCACCAAAGCCGCTTCGGCTTCATTCCCTTCTGGTAAAGATAAAGTTTCACCAGAAGCGAAATGCAAATCCCAACGCCGATTCCCAATCCAGCTTGCTGCATCAATCATCGGTTTCAAAGAGGGTGCCGCTTCCAAAAGATGCCCCAAATCTTCCAAATGTAAATTGGCACCTGCGCCGATAACCAAAGGCAGATCAGGCGAAGCATGGGGATCAACATCCGAAATAATAATACCGTTATTATCAACCAGCCTTAAATGACCATGATATTGCCAGACAGCCGCCGGATTCCGTTCGACGATATCAACAACCAAAGTATCCGGCCAACGGCGGGAAACACGCGCATCCTCAATCCAGCCAAAACGTAACAAGCGATCTCGAATGGCATTGAGATCAACCAAAGGCATCGCCAGATTTTGCTGAGTGGAGGCAATCGCATAGATGGCCTGACGATCCATATGATGCAAACCGACAATCTCGACATGACTAACAGAAAAGCCCTGCCGTCCCAGATATTCACCTGTTTTGGTCGCCAATAATTGTGGCCAACGCGCAGCCCAAAGACCGGCCAAAAATCCGACAATAACAAGAATAAGCAAAAGACGCTTCGCCATCTGTTTTAAGAACGGATGCGAAAGAAAAGCCAGCCATTTAGGCAGGGCTATCGTCTCATTACTCTTGATAGGCCGTTTGGGACGACGAATTGTCGCGCCTGTTTGGCGGGCATGCCGCCTTGGGGAGCGCCTAGCCGAAGCCGATTTTGTTCTGCCTGCTGCTTTAGCCACCCTGTCCTGCCATTTTGGTTTCTTGTAATGCGTCTTCTTCTGCCAAGGCTTCCTCAACAATCATCTGGCACAAGGTGACATAGTCGATACCAAGCTGTTTTGCCTGTTCAGGAACCAAACTCAACGGTGTCATACCCGGCTGGGTATTCACCTCTAACAGAAACAATCCATCCAATCCGGCTTCGTCATCCCAACGAAAATCAGAACGGGATGGGCCCCGACATCCCAAAAGATGATGCGCTTTTAAGGCAAGATTCATCGCCTTTTCGGCAATTTCTGCCGGAATTTCTGCGGGACAGATATGGGTTGTCATGCCATCGGTATATTTGGCTTTATAATCATAAAAGCCGTTATTCGGGCATAATTCGGTAACCGCCAGAGCCTTATCCCCCATAACCGCCACGGTTAATTCACGGCCTTTGATAAAGGGTTCAGCAAGAAGGGTTTTAAAATTCTTCCATGGGTCAATCTGGTCTTTCCGAATGGCCTGACCGTCATTAAAGGTCTCATCAATGATCGCAACCCCAACAGAAGAGCCTTCATTGACCGGT
>NZ_JAIWON010000177.1 GCF_020216885.1 Zymomonas sp.
CAGATACAATTAGCCATCGGCTCTTCTGGTGTTCCTGAAAGTTTTCTGATCGATGGGCAAGGGGTTATCCGTTACCAGCATATTGGTGCCGTTACTGAAAAGGATTTGCCACAGCTTATGAACATCTGGAGGCAGATAACGACATGACATGGCTTAGACCCTTTTTAGGCTTTCTGGCTTTTCTGTTTCTCGCGGTGCCGTTCTCCGCTTTCGTCACGGCGGAACAGCCAGCCGATCCTTACGCCGAACAGCCACTTCAAAATCAGACACAAGAAAATCAGGCACAGGATTTGATGCACAGCCTTCGTTGTCTTGTTTGCCAAGGCCAATCTATCGCTGATTCCAATGCCGCAATGGCTGCTGATATGCGGGCAATCGTCCGTCATGACATTGAAAAAGGCTGGTCACCGGAAGAAATCCGTCGTTGGTTTATTGACCGCTATGGCGATTGGGTCAGCTATAAACCGACATGGTCAAAAAGAAGCTGGCCATTATGGATTTTACCGCTTTTCGTTTTGTTGGCTGGTCTCTTTTTCATCATCCGCTTGTTCAGAAAAGAAGATAAAGAATGAATGGCTGGATTATCGCTTTTTCGCTGGCCGTCTTGCTTTTCCTCTTTTGTTGGAAAATAGGCCGCTTTTCATCAATGGCCTTACAGGCACTAGCCGCGATGCTCTGTTTTGGCCTTGCAGGTTATGCGTGGCAGGGCAGCCCTTTTCTTAAAGGCCACGCCGCAGAGGCACCGGAAGAAAGCGGCCAAAAAGACGACCCGTTCATTACAGACCGTGGAATGTTCTTTTCCCGCTACGGCGAGGATGCCCGTGCCTTGATTACTTCTGATGCCTTCATTAAACAGGGGCAATATGCCTATGCGGTTGGCTGGCTGAAAAGCGAAATCAACCAACGACCGAATAGCGCTATGCTCTGGACTGCTCTCGGGGATGCCCTTGTTCAGGCTTCTGGTGGACATCTTGTTCCAGCGGCCAAATTATCCTTTGAGCAGGCCGAAAGACTGGAACCCCAAGCGGCCGGTGCGGCTTATTTTCATGCTGTTGCATTACTGGGCGAAGGTCATCTGGATGAAACGCTCTCCATCTGGCACCGTCTCTTAAAAGACGCGCCGGAAAAGGCCGTTTGGCGCCATAATATCGAAGAAAGAATGGCTATTCTTGAAAGGCTGAAAGGCAGCCTGTCCGATGAAAGTCATTAAATATTCATGTTGTTTTTTTGAGGGGGATTAAATGAAAAAATATCTTATCTGCTGCCTGCCGCTTTTAATTGCCGCAGCACCCGCACCATCATCGGACAAGCTCAAAACTGGCCAGTGGGAAGAATCCGTCCAAAATATGACGATGCAGATGGACGGAAAAACGCTTCCCAAAAATAAAACCGATACCGCTTTACATTGCGTTACGGATGAAGACAGCGATCCACGGGTCGTCTTTGCAAAAACGCCCCCTCATTGTAAAAATTCCCAGCTTGATATCAAAAACGGTAATTTTATCGTCAAGCAGGAATGTACGCCTGAATCTCACGTGCCTTTCCGTGAAATGACCGTCAAAGGAAACTATACCCCGACCAGCTATCAAATGTCTTATAACATTATTAGTGGAACGGCTGAACATCCGATGACCATGTCGGCTGATGTCTCTGCTCATTATGTCGGTGCTTGCCCTGTCCCGACGGAGGCTCCTGCGGCGGCTTCTCCCTCGGCTTCCACGCCTAAATAAGCCTTTTGGCTGTATCTAGCCATTTTCCAAAATTTAAAAGCCGATCCTCTGATGACCTAATATCAAGGCATCTTCAGAAAGATCGGCTTTTTTCATGATTATCGCTTTTCCATAAAGCCTTATTACCACAATATTTCTGTTTATCGCCCTAATCAAAATCGTCTTGCTTCTAACCTAAGACGACGATGCTATGCTGAAAAAAAGGCTACAAAAAACTTCAATAAAGGATGTCCATCTTGAAAAGGCTTCTACTCTTCACGCCTTTTTTACTTGCTGCAAAATCCGCCCATAACGACTTTCTGGAAGAAGGCCGATGGGAATCTGTTTTTCAGGTAGAAACTGCCACTATAGACGGCAAAAAAAGTAACAAACCCGCAGCGCCCATTTACCAGCCTTCGCGCTGTATCCAACAGGCCGAGACGGCACCAATGACCTTTTTTACCTATTCGGATTCACAAGATTGTAAAACGACCGCAGTAAAGGCCGAAAAAGGGAAAGTAACGCTCTCTCGTATCTGCCATCCACCCGCCATGCCGACAGCCTATTTTACCGCTAAAGGGCATTATGATTCACATCACTATTGGCTCAATTTTGTCATGTGGAATAAATTTGACGGGGGCAAAATGGCGCTAAAAGGCCATATCAAGGGTTCTTATCAAGACCTTTGTTCTGCTCACGAAACGACTATCCCTCTGTCTGTCAATCCATGATGAAACAGCGATAATAATCCACCCGATTATCTATCAGTATCGTCACCCTGTTATTTTACAGAGTCACTCAATAGCCCCCGCTTTTTCAATCCTCCTATGGTGAAATCTTTCACCTATTCCAAAACAACACTGCGTTTAGGCAGATATCCTGATAAAGACTCTTTAAAATTTTATGTTTTGCCCGATCTTATTTTAACGACGGGCAATTCAAAGACACTAAAGGAAGTATCTCCGTGAAAAAATTCTGGCTGCTCTCTTGGCCATTACTGTTGGCCGCCGCACCCGCTGATAATGATTATCTCGCCGCCGGACAGTGGCAGTCCTCTATTCAGATAGAAGGTGCCAGCATGGATGGAAAAGAACTTCCGGTAAAAGAACGCCCGACATTACAGCCGCCACGCTGCGTCAAAAATACCGAAAACAAGCCGATGACCTTCTTCGCCTATTCAGAAGACCCCGAATGTCAGACTTTGTCGCTTAATGCCGGAAAAGGGCAGGTGACTATGTCCGGTATTTGCCAGAAAAATGGTAAAAATCTGACAACCATTGAAGCCAAAGGCGACTATCACCTCCGCGATTATTCCATGGCCTATATTATGCGAAGTGAAGAAAACGGCCATAAATTAGAAGTCCGTGGACATATGTCTGGGCATTCTATCGGCCTATGCCCTGCCAAAGATAGTAATGCCGATGACATCACCTTGGGGAATAAAAACCACTAATGCGGGTGTTCGTTGTGGTTATAAGACTATTTGGCCATCATGGGCTTCCATCATAACGGATAGAAGCATGATCTAGATCGGCGTCTTACGGACTTCATTCAATGCCTTTCTGTGATAGCAATGCATTGTCGGGGGTAAAACATATCCCGATCACAAGGGGCGATCCTTGTTGGACAAATATGCCCAAGAAAGGACAACAGGCATAAAATCCTAAAGACTTTCCGTTTCCGATATCTGATTTATTATTCTTTTCTGACGGGTAGTTGTTGCGCCCCATTCGCTGATTTCAGGATTGGAGTCAGGTCAGGGTATAACTCTATAACTATAGCTATGGGATAGAACGCTTATCGTCGGCTTTTATCTTGGTGGCAGACTCCTGTCACAGGGGAAGATAGTGCAGAAATTATCTTGACCATATCCCTGTCATGATAGCACCAGATGCCAGATGCCAGATGCCAGATGCCAGATGC
>NZ_JAIWON010000178.1 GCF_020216885.1 Zymomonas sp.
AGGCTAATCAAAAGGCCTTTGCCGAAAAAGTCGATATTACTACTTTATGGCCTGAACATAGTCCTATCCGCGTGGTGGAAGAAACAGAATCCACCAATAGCGATATGCGCCTTTTAGCCGATCAAGGTCTTCCCGAAGGTTTTTGGTTGCTGGCCAATAAACAGACAAAAGGGCGGGGGCGCCAAGGTCGAAAATGGCAATTACCTGAAGGTAATCTGGCTATTAGCGGTTTGGTGCGGATCAGAGAAACCGATACTTCTCTGTCTGGCCTCGCTTTTGTTGCGGCTTTAGCGCTATATCAGGCGGCAAGTCTTTTTGTGAAAGCGGACTGGCTTTCTTTGAAATGGCCGAATGATTTAATGTTGAAGGGCGCAAAATGCGCAGGAATTTTGATCGAAGGTCATCAGGATGCGATGATTTTTGGTTTTGGTGTTAATCTGAAACAGGCTGTTAAGCTGGATAGACCGACAGCGGCCTTAGCTGATTTTTCGTATAAGATACCGGAAAAAAAGGCTTTTTCTGAAGCCTTGGTCGTTTCTTTTGCTGATTGGCTGGATATCTGGCGTAAACAGGGTATTGAAATTATTCATGATAACTGGTTGAAAAGAGCACATAATATTCATACTCCGCTTACTATCCACAAGGAAAACGGTGAATTGCTTTCCGGATATTTTGCGGGTCTTGATCCCGACGGCGCTCTAAAGTTACGTTTACAAAATGATCGGATATGTCTGTTTCATAGCGGAGATGTTTTGTTAGCTAGGTCATAAGATGTTTTCTTTGTTCAGGAATTGATACATGCTGCTCGCTATTGATGCCGGCAATACAAATATAGTTTTTGCGTTGGTCGATGGGCGGGAAATTCGGGCGCGATGGCGAATTGCTACAGAAGGTCGGCGAACAGCGGATGAATATGCGGTTTGGCTGGTGCAGTTAATGGCTATCGGAGGATTTACACGCGAAGAAATTGATAGTGTCGTTATTTGCACCGTGGTTCCGCGGACGTTACATAATCTTGAGGTCTTATCGGCCAAATATTTTGGGGTGAAAGCCTTGATTGCCGGAACGTCGCCTTTGGATTGGGGCATTGATATTGACGTTATCAGTCCTGAAACCGTGGGCGCGGATCGGCTGGTTAATGCGCTGGCCGCGCATCACCTTCATTCTGGCCATAAAATAGCGATTGATTTCGGAACGGCGACTACTTTTGACTGGATAGATGAAAAAGGGGCTTATCGTGGAGGGATTATTGCCCCAGGTATTAACCTGTCCTTGGATGCCTTGGTTGGAAAAGCTGCCCGCTTACCGCGTATTGCAATCGAGATACCAAAAACGGACAGTGTAATCGGCCGTAGCACCGAAGAAAGTATGCATAGCGGTATTTATTGGGGATATATCGCTATGATTGAAGGCTTAACCGAAAGGATGAAACAGGAAATAGGGCGGCCTGTGACGATAATTGCAACCGGTGGTCTGGCCTCTCTCTTTGCGGTGCATACGTCTGTTTTTGACGTGATCGAGCCTGATTTGACTATTCGAGGGATGGCGCTCCTTTACGAACAGAAAGCGCCAACGAAATTCACTGCGCATTCCGGTGGGTTTGCCGCAGATTTTAGCCCCCTGTAATCGGGGATTTTTTACTACTCTGTTAAGATGAAAGCGAATAATAGTCTGTGAAAAGACCAGGTAAAGAACTCCTTTTTCTGGCCCTTGGTGGGTCAGGCGAAATCGGTATGAATGCCAATCTTTATGGTTGTGACGGCAAATGGGTGATGGTCGATCTGGGTATCACTTTTGGTGATGCCAACTATCCGGGTGTCGAAGTTATTTTACCGGATGTCGAATTTATAGAAGAACGCGCCAAAGACCTTTTGGGTATTGTGATTACCCACGGGCATGAAGACCATATCGGTGCTATTCCTTATCTTGCGGCAGATTTGGGCGTGCCAATTTTTGCCACGCCTTTCACGGCTGGACTAATCCGTAGCAAGTTACAAGAAGAGCGTATCGCCGATAAGGTGAAGCTCCATGTTATCGAAAATAATGGCCGTTTTAAGCTCGGTTCATTCCGTTTTAATTATATTCCGCTTGCCCATTCCATCCCCGAAGGCAATGCGCTTTTGATCGAAACCCCTTATGGCAATGTATTCCATACGGGTGATTGGAAGTTGGATGATGATCCCTTGGTCGGCAATACGACCAATGCGAAAATGCTCCGGAAAATCGGCGATAACGGCGTTTTAGCTTTGGTTTGCGATTCAACCAATTCCTTTAACGAAAAGACCTCTGGCTCTGAAGGTGATGTCAGAAAAGGCTTGGATGAAGTTATCCGTAAGACTCCCGGACGGGTTTTGGTGACGACTTTCGCTTCAAATGCGGCGCGTATCCAGACATTGGGACAGGTGGCTCAAGATGTCGGTCGCCATTTGGTGATTGCCGGAAGATCCATCGAAAAGATTATCAAAATTGCCCAAAGCACCGGCTATTTGCAAGATTTTCCGAAAACGCTTTCTTATGATGAAGCGATGCGCATGCCTGCCGAAAAAGTGATGATCGTCGCGACGGGCGGGCAGGGTGAATCTCGAGCAGCTTTGTCGCGGATTGCTTTTGATAGCCATCATTTGAAATTATCCGCAGGCGATAGCGTTATCTTTTCTTCGCGCCAGATTCCCGGAAATGAAATGGCGGTGGGGCGTATCCAGAATGCTTTGGCTGCCAAGGGTATTCGAATGGTCACGGATCGTCAGGCCATGATTCATGTGTCAGGCCATCCCGGAAGGCCTGATCTACAGGCGATGTATCGTTGGATAAGACCAGAAATGCTTATTCCTGTGCATGGCGAATTGCGTCATATGGCAGAGCAGGCTCGGCTTGGTTTAGCAACGGGTATCCCGCGTAGTCTGGTGCAAGGAAATGGCGATCTTATTCGTCTTGCGCCAAAAGGTCCTGTTTTTGTCAGTCATGAAAATACAGGTCGTCTCTTGCTGGATGGGGATGTTATCCTTTCGGCTAATGGCCCCACTATTGGGGAACGCCGGAAAATGGCTATCAATGGCCTGATTTCTGTCGGATTGGCGGTTGATAAGCATAACCATCTGAAAGGCCATCCAACGATTAGTCTGCATGGTGTGCCTATTGAGGCTGATCGTATCGAATTTATTGAGGATGCCTCTAGAGCGGCTATAAAAGCTGTTCATGAAGGCCATAAAAGTGAAGAGCGCATGCGGGAAGCCGTTAGATTGGCTGTCCGGCGGCGGGCGCATCATTGGACGGGGAAAAAGCCCATCGTCGATGTCGTCGCTGTCCATGTCTGATTTGTCTTTATCAGTTTTATAAGAATAGCCTCGTTGAAGCCTATTTTCGACGGGGCTGTTTTTTTATCCTCTGAACTTTTGACCATATAACATCCATTCCAAATCATTTTCATTTCGTGGGACTCTGGCGGCGTTAGTTTTGTTAGGGATTTTTGTGGAAAAAAGATAGAAAAAACAGGTAGTTATAAGAAAGTTGATGGAAAGTTGAATTTTTTGCTTGCAAGGTAGGTTTGAAATGCATAGAAGGCCTTCACACCGACGGGGCGCACCACTTAAACGGTTCGCTTTTAGGGGGAA
>NZ_JAIWON010000075.1 GCF_020216885.1 Zymomonas sp.
GATTAGAGCTGCACCCCGCAACACAAATGCGGAGTGGTGGCCGAGTGGTCGAAGGCGCACGCCTGGAAAGTGTGTAGGGGCTAACCGCCTCTCGTGGGTTCGAATCCCACCCGCTCCGCCAGTTTTTCAAAACTGGTTTTCTGACTTTCGATTTTTCCTTTATTTTAAAAAATAAAGGACTAGCTTTACTTGGCTATGATAATCCTCATTTTCTCATCGGCTTTTTTAGTTTAGCAAAATCAAGATACTAAAATTCCGATAGTGTATTTTGTCCTAATTACTTTTGTTATTTTTCTAAATGGCGCTTTCCTAACTTGTATATCAGCTCTGCTGAAACGCGCCCTTGTATCTTTCTATAAGATAACCATAAATTTTCAGATTGCTGGATGATATATCCTTAGTCTCGTTTTAATTTATCGGTCAGTATTTCTAAATTAAGGTTTTGTAATTAAATTTTTATCCCAGCCTAAAATTTCTATAATTTTACAAAGCATCTTTTTTGATAAAAAATAATATTATTACAATTTATGTCTTTTAAAATATATCTATTACAATGTGCTATTAGATAAAAAAATAAATATAAATCCTAACAATTGAATGATATGAGAATTTTTGCAAAGAGAGTGAACTTATAGAAGTGAAAGCGTAAAATGGTTTTTGATGTTGATTTGATCCAGCGTGTTTATCAGGGCTATCGTGATAAAATCCATAAAATACAAATCGCATTAGGTAAGCCGTTAACGCTGACAGAGAAAATACTCTATGCCCATTTAGCTGAAGGTGAAGCACTAAAACCTTATCGACGAGGCGTTGATTACGTTAACTTCGCTCCTGATCGGGTCGCGATGCAAGACGCTACCGCTCAGATGGCTTTATTGCAGCTTTTAAATTCTGGACGGGATGAGGTGGCTGTCCCCTCTACGGTTCATTGTGACCATCTGATTTTAGCCTATAAAAATGCCCATGATGATCTGATCGCAGCAGAAAAGAGCAATCAGGAAGTCTACAGCTTTCTAAAAGACGTTTCGAATAAATACGGTATCGGTTTTTGGAAACCGGGTGCAGGCATCATTCATCAGGTCGTGTTAGAAAATTATGCATTCCCCGGTGGGATGATGATTGGAACCGACTCCCATACTCCCAATGCGGGCGGTCTTTCGATGATTGCTATTGGCGTTGGCGGCGCGGATGCCGTTGATGTGATGGCTGGTTTGCCATGGGAACTGAAAATGCCCCAGATTATCGGGGTAAAATTGACGGGTAAATTGTCAGGATGGGCTTCTGCTAAGGATGTTATCCTAAAACTCGCTGGTATTTTAACCGTCAAAGGCGGTACCAATTCAATTATTGAATATTTTGGCGATGGAGCTGCCGCTCTTTCCGCGACAGGAAAGGCAACAATCTGCAATATGGGGGCAGAAGTCGGGGCTACGACTTCAATTTTCCCATTCGATCAGAAATCTGTTGATTATCTGAAAATGACTGATCGTAGTGAAATCGCTGATCTTGCGCAGTCTCTGGAAGACTGTTTTAGAGCCGATGACGCGGTTTTGGCTGATCCTGCCTCTTATTACGATCGTGTGATTGAAATTGATCTCAGCAGCCTTGAGCCTTACGTCAATGGTCCTTTCACGCCTGATCTCGCATATCCTGTATCAGAATTCGCCAAAGCGGTTGCCGAGCATGGCTATCCTGAAAAGATGGAAGCAGGTCTTATCGGCTCTTGCACCAATTCTTCTTATGAAGATTTAAGTCGAGCTGCCTCGATTATTGAAAATGCAAATTCTTTGGATCTTAAGGTTAAATCCCAGCTTATTATTAATCCGGGTTCCGAACAGGTCAAAGAAACCGCCGAGCGCGATGGTCTGATTGGCGACTTTGAACAGGCTGGTGCCGTGATTATGGCTAATGCTTGTGGCCCTTGTATCGGTCAATGGCGGCGTGAAGGGGCTGATAAAGCGCCAAAAAATTCTATTGTCACTTCTTTTAACCGCAATTTTGCGAAAAGAAATGATGGCAATCCCAATACATATGCCTTTGTTTGCTCGCCAGAAATGGTGGCAGCCTTTTCAATCGCGGGGAGCTTAAACTTTAACCCGCTTAAAGATACCCTAACCAACGAAAAGGGTGAGCAGGTAAAACTAGCAGAGCCGATTGGCGATGAATTACCGAAGAAGGGCTTCACCCTTAAATCAGCAGGTTATATTGCGCCTGTCAAAGATGGCAGCGAGATTAAGATAACTGTCGCGCCGGATTCCGAACGTCTGCAATTACTGGCACCTTTTGCGCCTTGGAATGGCAAGGATATTATCAATCAGCCTTTGCTGATTAAGGTGACGGGCAAATGCACGACCGATCATATTTCTATGGCAGGTGTCTGGCTGCGTTACCGTGGCCATTTGGATAACATTGCCAATAATATGCTAATTGGTGCAGTAAACGCCTTTAACCATAAAACCAATTCTGTGATTGATCCTGAAACGGGCGACTATATGGCTGTCCCTGCTTTGGCTAGAAAATATAAAGCCGAAGGTTTGGGATCGATTGTTGTTGCCGAAGAAAATTATGGTGAAGGTTCATCGCGCGAACATGCGGCGATGGAACCTCGTTTTCTTAATGTAAAGGCGATTATCGTTAAATCTTTTGCCCGCATTCATGAAACCAACTTGAAAAAGCAAGGCATGCTGGCGCTAACTTTTGTCAACAAAGTCGATTATGACAAAGTCCAAGAAGAAGACAAAATCAGCATTTTAGGTTTAACCTCTTTTGCACCGGGTAAGAATTTAATGGTTCAGTTGACCCATAAAGACGGCTCAACAGAGTCTTTTGAGGTGAGCCATACCTATAATCAGACACAGATTGAATGGTTCCGCGCCGGTAGTGCGCTGAATAAATTAAAGTCTGAATATAAAGCCTCATAATTGGGGTGAAGAAAGCGAGGCTATCGCCTCTTTTGAGGCAGATAGGTCTGCTATGAGGAATAGTGATGAGTGAAAAAATAACGTTTACCGAAGGTAAATTACAGGTTCCCGATTATCCCGTTATTCCCTTTATTGAAGGCGATGGTGTCGGGCCCGAAATTTGGCAATCTGCTCAGACGATTTTCGATAAAGCCATTGAAAAGGCTTATGGCGATAAACGCCACGTTGAATGGAAACAGGTTTTAGCTGGCGGAAAGGCTTTTGATCAAACAGGCTCATGGATGCCTGATGAAACGATGACAGCCTTCAAAGACTATCTTGTCGGTATTAAAGGGCCTCTGACAACGCCTATCGGCGGCGGTATTCGTTCTTTAAATGTGGCTTTGCGACAGGAATTGGATCTCTTTGTCTGTTTGCGTCCTGTTCGCTGGTTTAAAGGTGTCGAAACACCGGTCAAACATCCTGAAAAAGTCAATATGACTATTTTTCGGGAAAATACCGAAGACATTTATGCGGGTATTGAATGGCTGGAAGGCACAGATGATGCCAAAAAGCTGTATAAATTCCTGCATGAAGAAATGGGCGTTACCAAGGTTCGTTTCCCTGAAACATCTTCTTTTGGCATCAAACCTGTTTCTATTGACGGCTCCGAACGCCTTGTTCGCGCAGCGATCGAATATGCTATTGCCCAGAAAGCACCGTCCATTACTTTGGTGCATAAAGGCAATATCATGAAATTCACAGAAGGCGGCTTCAAACAATGGGGCTATGCCCTAGCTGAACGTGAATTTGGCGATAAACTCTTTACGATGAACCAATATGATCAGCTAAAAAAGGCACAAGGTGCCGAAGCAGCTGACAAGGCTTTGCAGGCGGCCAAGGCTGCTGGAAAAATTATTGTTAAAGATGTGATTACCGATGCCTTCTTGCAGAATACTCTGCTGAAACCTGAAGATTATTCGGTTATTGCAACCATGAATTTGAACGGCGATTATATCTCCGATCAGTTGGCGGCTATGGTCGGCGGCATTGGTATCGCACCGGGTGCTAATATCAACTATGCCACCGGACATGCGATCTTTGAAGCGACCCATGGCACGGCACCGGATATCGCTGGGGAAGATAAAGCGAACCCGTCTTCGCTGTTACTGTCAGGTGCCATGATGTTTGACTATCTTGGATGGTTCGAAGTCGGCAAGCTGATTAGTCAGGCTATGGAAAAACTGTTCCAGAAGAGACGCGCTACGGTTGATTTGGCGCGCTTCATGCCAGAAGGCGCAGCGCTGCCAACCAGCCAATTTACAGAAGAGATGGTTGCCCATCTATAAATTGTATAATTCCGGCTGCCTGATTTAGGTAGCCGGAATCTTAATTGAAAACAAATGGCTGCAAAAATGCCTTTTTGAAAGGCCGATTATTCTATCGCCAAAAGTTTTTAGGATAATCCCAATAAGTCCTTTGTAGCTTTTTTCAGATCATCTTGCCGCATTAAAGTTTCACCCACTAAAAAACAGCCGATGTCATGACGCTGCATAGCCACCAGATCATCATGGTTGCGAATACCGCTTTCCGCAACAAAGGTGCAATCTTTGGGAGCTGATCCCACTAATTCATAGGTGCGGTCAAAACTGACCGAAAAGTCTCGTAAATCGCGATTATTGACGCCAATAAGGCGGGATCTCAATTTTAATGCTCGCTCCATCTCATCATGACTATGGACTTCTATCAAAGCATCCATGCCATATTCCAAAGCGGCGGCTTCAATATCCTGCATCTGTTGATCATCCAAGGCCGCAACAATAATCAAGATCGCATCGGCACCGATGGCTCTGGCTTCGGTTACCTGCCACGGGTCAATCATAAAATCTTTACGAAGGACAGGTAGTGTTACCGCTTTTCTGGCAGCCATTAAATAATCTTCATGGCCTTGGAAATAGGGGCGATCTGTCAAAACGGATAAACAGGCTGCACCACCTTCTTCATAGTCACGGGCGTGGGTTGCCGGTGTGAAATCGGAGCGGATCAACCCTTTTGAGGGGCTGGCTTTTTTGATTTCTGCGATAAGCCCAAATTGTCCTCGCGCTCTCTTTTTTTCTAGGGCAGATCGAAAACCACGGGGTTGAGTCTGTGCCTTTATCAAATCAAAAAGGGCAGTATTCCCAATCTGTTTTTTCCGTTCCGCAACGAATGCTGCCTTTGTGGCGCAGATCTCTGTAAGAATATTTGACATCGGTGATCCGTGATAAAGGAGAAAAATAAAATCGGGTAAATCTACTTTAGAAAATATCCTTTCCCATAGGGGATAATCCATCGCTCTTAAAGCTGATCTTTAGAAGTCTTAGTATAAAGAAATTATCCTCCACTTCATCATTTAGAAGTGAGGCGTTGGTCATATTATTGGCAATATTCCTGATATTTTGACGATCGGGCTCAGCTTTGCTAAATCCAAAAGCCTTGATTTTGCCCAAAAAACTGAATTGATATTTCCCATCGAAGATTTTTTCTCGATGACGCCGGATAAATAGCGCTAAAATCTTTCGGTAGAATTTTGAGCTATGATAAAAATGGCAATCTCAATTCTTTGGCAAGGCTTAGCATTTGTAAGGATATCCGATGACCAGCGTAAAGAGTCCGCAAGCAAACCTGCCCGTTTACGTTACACGAGAATTATTGGCGGGTATGGTAGCGACCTTTGCGCTTATTCCAGAAGTCATTGCTTTTAGTTCAGTTGCAGGCATTGATCCGCAAGTCGGATTATATGCCTCTTTTGTCATTGGTATTGTTATTGCTTTTTCGGGCGGCAGGCCTGCCATGATTTCGGCTGCTGCCGGTTCGGTCGCCTTGGTTGCAGCGGCGTTGGTTCATAGTCATGGATTACAATATTTGTTAGCTGCTGGTATTCTCGCTGGGGTGTTCCAAATTATTTTTGGTCTGCTGCGGTTATCTATTTTGATGCGTTTTGTGGCTCGTCCAGTGCGGACAGGATTTGTCAATGCTTTGGCTATTCTGATTTTTTCAGCCCAACTTCCCCAAATATTAGGTGCGAATATCCAAGGGCTGATTCTAATCGGGCTAGGGCTGGTGATTATTTACGCTGCCCCCCGTGTTATCCGCAGCATTCCATCTCCCTTGATTGCGATTGTCATTCTGACACTGATTTCGCATTTCTTCCATTTACAGGTGAAAACTGTTGCCGAATTGGGACGATTACCTCTTACTTTACCGCATTGGTCATTACCGAACGTGCCTCTTAATTGGCAGACCGTAGAAATCATTCTGTTACCAGCCTTGGCGATAGCGATGGTCGGGCTACTGGAATCGATCATGACCGCTTTTGTGGTTGATGATCTGACTGATAGCCGTAGCGATAAAGATAGAGAATCATGGGGATTAGGCATTGCCAATATCGCAGCCAGCCTTTTCGGGGGCATTGCAGGCTGTGGTATGATCGGACAAACGGTTGGGAATGTCCGATATGGGGGCAGGGGGCGACTGTCTACTTTTGCCGCTGGCCTATTTTTGATGATTTTTATGCTAGGACTTCGGTCTTGGGTCTCTGAAATCCCTGTCGCTGCCTTGGTCGCTGTTATGGTGATGGTTTCGATCAGCACCTTTAACTGGCAATCCTTCTCGGATGTTAAACGGCAGCCGAAACTTTCAATTATTGTGATGATCGCAACGGTGCTGGTTACTGTCCTGACTCATAATCTGGCTGCCGGTGTCATTGTCGGGGTATTGTTAAGTAGCTTATTCTTTGCCTTTAAAATTGCGTCTTTAATCAAGGTAAAGGCTGTTGATGAAGAGAATAAGCGTATCTACCAAGTCAGGGGGCAGGTTTTCTATGCCTCTGCCGATATGTTTATTGATGCGTTCGATATGAAGGATATTGATGGGCGCTCCGTAACGATTGACCTTACGCATGCCCATTTATGGGATATAACCGCTGTGGAAGCCTTTCAAAAGCTGCAAGAGCGCTTTAGCCATCATAAAGCAGAGTTGACGGTTATTGGTCTGAATAAAGCCAGTTCAGTTCTGATTGATAAGCTGACAGATTGATATTCGTCAGGGAACGACAGAAAAGCTAAAAGAAACCTTTGCTCAAAATCAGCATGGCAAATAAATGAGATAGAAAAAGCCGTGATGGCTTTTGATAGTAGACATGGGAAGCTTCTGTTGCCCGGTGCTTCCCGAACCGCTGGAATCTGCTTCTGTTGCCCGGTGCAGCCCAACCGCGCTCTTACTTAGTAATGTCTACCCGTGAAGGTTTCCATTACGCAGCAACAGCGAGTACCTCGTTATCGTTGGCACTTATAAAAATGATCGGTTTAACGGCTCAATCACGCCGGATGGCAATCAAGTCTTTACTACACACGTCGATCCTGTTTCGCCCCCATCAACAACCGTGGAATTGCTATCCGCGGCTGTTGGTGGAGGCGCCGGAGTACTGCCCTCCGGGTCCGTCGAGTCTATTTCACTTAACAGTCTACCATCGTAGTCACCGAAGTGACGCTCTCTAGCTAAGGTCGGACAGCCATAAAGGCAATAGCTGTCCGTAAATTTTTATAAAAACTTTGCATGATCACTTGCCGTGTTCGCTCCTTCTTTGGCTTCCTCTGCTGAATTCGGCTCTTTTGCTGTTGGATCAATTTTAGCAAAGACCAAAGGATTGCTGGCAGGCGTCCACCAATTCCTCTGCAACATTTTGAGGCTTTGTGCCAAAATTGTATCTGAACGAATATCTGGTTTTTCTGTGCCGATGGTTTGGGATAAATAAATCCCTGAATAGCCGCTAAAGATATAAGCCGTGCAACATCCGGCGGCAAAATAAACGATGTTATCCGCTCCGAACATCTCTACGCCCATAATAATGCAGGCAAGGGGGGTATTGGCGGCGGCACCAAAGACAGCGATAAAACCAATTCCAGCAAAAAGATCGACAGGCGCGCCAATAATATGGGCAATCGTGCTACCTAAGGCTGCTCCAATAAAGAAAAGAGGTGTTACCTCACCCCCTTTAAAACCGGTGCTAAGAGTGACCACTGTAAAGATAAATTTTAGTAACCAACTCCAATAATGATGCTGTTGGGGATCAAAAAAACTACCTAACTGTAATCCATTCGGTTGGGCTGCAATCGTCCCTATACCAAGATAGTCTCTCGTTCCAGTAATATAAACCAGAGCAATCACAATAAGACCGCCTGTAAAACTGATAAGAGGTGTCGATGGAATAACTTTTTTGAACCATTGGGCGCTATTGGCGAGACTTTCCGAAAAGAGGCGGGCGATAACACCAAAAGCGATAGATGCCAGAATAACTTTGAAAAAGAGGATAATATTTAATTGGAAATGCCCCATCTGGCTAAAGGAAGCCATGCTATAACGCAGATGGTCCATACCCCAAAGGCGACAGACCCAATCACCCAAGATCGCCGCTGTCAAAGCCGGAATGAGAGCGCGATATTCCAATCGGCCAATAACCGGCACTTCTAGGGCAAAGATCGCTCCCGTGACAGGTGTCCCAAAAACAGCACCAAAACCAGCGGCAATACCTGATATCAGGAGCAAGCGAATATCTTTTTTATCAAGCCCTGCGATTTTGCCTATGCCGCTGGCAATGCTACCGCCTAACTGGACAGCCGTGCCTTCTCGACCTGCCGAGCCGCCAAAAAGATGCGTTATAACGGTCGATATAAAAATAAGGGGTGCCATGCGTAATGGAACACCTGCATTTGGCTTATGGATCTCTTCCAAAATGAGATTATTACCACCCGCCGCTAATTTACCGTAACGGCTGTAAAGCCATGAAGTGATAAAACCAGCAGCCGGTAATCCAAAAAGAAGCGCGGGATATAGAAAACGCGTTTTTGTCGCCCATTCCAACGACCATAGAAACAGGGCGCAACAACTGCCGATAATAGCTGCCAATGGGAAAATGATAGCAAGCCATTTAAACAGCAAAATAAGCCGATAAGGTTTGTATTTTAAAAATAACTGATACATCTGGCATCCTTTAATCAAGGAGCCAAACCCTGTTCCGCCAAGAACGATTATCAGCAGGCATGACTCCTCAATCATAAAAATATGTTTGAGCAGGAGTCATCAGCCTAAAGGGCGGTTCGATCCAAAGAAAGGATCAGGTAGATTCCATTACCTTGTCTATATTAAGGCTAAAATAAAGCCAAAAGTCAAGTCAGTCGATAATAGAGGTTATCCCCTAACCGCAAGGCAGAATAAGGCTAGAAACTACATAGCGGTTAGGCTGATTACTTAATGTGAATTTTCCTTTGAACTGTCGGGCAAACATAGCCGCAATTTTAAGACCGAGGCTATCGACCTTTTCAAGGGAAAAGCCTTGGGGAAGAGGTTTGCCATTATTGGAAATGGTAAGCTCGATTTGCCCGCCAATTTTTTGAAGCTTAATCTCAATAAACGCATCTTTATGATCGCCTTTAAAGCCATGCTCTAACGCGTTTGAAACGGATTCAGCGGACACAAGTGCTAAAGGAATAGCCATATCCGATGGCAAGATCAGGTCTTCGGCTTCTATTTTATAGCGGATATTGGGAAGATTACTGGAAGCAATGACCTCTTTGATCAAGCGATCAAGGATAAGTTTTGCTCCAAGCTGATTCCCGTTTTTAATATAAAGCGCCCGCTGTAATTCACCGATCATATGAATTCGACGAACAGAGGCATCAATAGCTTCCTTGGCTTTTTCATCGGTGATGCTACGACTTTGCATCCGCAATAATGATGCAATAACCTGCAAGTTATTTGAAATGCGATGCTGTAATTCATGAAACAGCAATTCATTGCGTTCAGCCAACATCTGATTATAGGCGCGCTTTTTCTGGAGGCGGTAATTACCTTGCTGTAGTGCAATTACCAATCCCATATCAGTAACTGTTTCTAACAGACAAAGAAACCAGACCAATACGCCGTTAAATCGGCTCCCTTCTTCGATAAAATAAGGCGCAACCATCAAGCTAAGAATAGCCGCGATAATACCGGGTCTTGTCCCAAAAAGGAAAGTAACCACAAGCATGGTCGGCATAAAGGTTACGAAAGGATAACCTGCC
>NZ_JAIWON010000076.1 GCF_020216885.1 Zymomonas sp.
GGTAAAAAATGCCCAATAATACTACGGACAAGGAAGGCACATCCTACAAAAATCAAAGCGCAGATATTTCCGAGCCATGGTTTATTTTGCCATAAAGGCAAAAGCTCTAAAATCCTGTGCATGACCGGGGTATTCCGGATTAAGACCATGCATCCTCCCCCAGATACAATATTCTGGTATTTCCTATAAAAGACGGTTCGAGACTGTCTTTATCACTGTTTGTTCTATGGCCTTCTTTTTATGCAAAAAAAAGGAGGATCTTTAAAGACCCTCCTTTTTCGATACAAAATATGAAAGATATTAGCTATCTTTGCGCAGGAATGCCGGAGCAAATTCCGGTTCCATGTCACGTCTTTCCGGACGATCGCCAGATTCCCGACGAGGGCCCCGATCACGACGAGGACGATCACCTCCGCGACGTTCTGCGTTATCACGTGGCGGACGATTGTCATCCAGTTCTGCACCAGTTTCCTGATCGACAACACGCATAGACAGGCGAACCTTGCCACGATTGTCAATTTCAAGAACCTTGACTTTGACTTCCTGACCTTCGGACAGGACATCGCTGACCTTGTTTACACGTTCGTTCTTGATTTCCGAAACATGTACCAAGCCGTCACGGCCACCCATGAAGTTCACGAAGGCACCGAAATCAACGATATTGACGACTTTACCGTTATAGATTTTGCCTACTTCCGGTTCTTCAACAATACCATTGATCCATTCACGGGCTGCTTCAATATTGGCAGGATCGGAAGAAGACAGACGAACCGTGCCGTCATCTTCGATATCGACCTTAGCACCTGTGGTCGCCACGATTTCACGGATAACTTTTCCGCCCGTTCCGATAACATCACGGATTTTGTCTTTCGGTACGCTCATCGTTTCAATGCGCGGTGCCAAATTAGAAATTTCTGAGCGGACTTCACCCAAAGATTTGGACATTTCACCCAAAATATGGGCGCGGCCGCCTTTGGCCTGTTCCAAAGCTTTCTGCATGATTTCTTCGGTAATGCCAGCAACCTTGATGTCCATCTGGAGGCTAGTAATACCTTTTTCCGTACCGGCGACTTTAAAGTCCATGTCACCCAAGTGATCTTCATCACCCATGATATCGGACAGAATAGCAAAGCCGTCTTTTTCCAGAATAAGACCCATGGCGATACCGGAAACCGGACGCGTTAAGGGAACACCGGCATCCATCAAGGCAAGGCAGCCACCGCAAACGGTTGCCATGGAAGAGGAACCATTGGATTCGGTGATATCCGATAAAACGCGGATGGTATAAGGGAAATCAGCTTTGCTCGGCAAAACCGGATGAAGCGCACGCCATGCCAGTTTACCATGGCCGATTTCACGGCGACCGGGAGCACCAAAACGACCAACTTCACCGACCGAATAAGGCGGGAAGTTGTAATGCAGCATGAAGCGTTCATAATGAAGGCCGGTTAAACCGTCGATCATCTGTTCGGCATCTGCCGTTCCAAGGGTAGTTGAAACCAAAGCCTGTGTTTCACCACGCGTAAACAGGGCGGAACCATGCGTGCGGGGCAAAAATCCAACCTGAGAGCGGATCGGGCGAACTGTTTTCAGGTCGCGTCCGTCAATTCTCCGGCCTTCTTTCAGAATGGCGGTGCGGACGATTTTTGCTTCCAGCTTCTTTGCCAGCTTCTGGATGCGCAGCTTTTCTGTCGGATCGGCTTCTGGGAAGGCTTCGTCAAGAACTGCCTTGGCCTTGCTCAAGGCTTCAACACGTTCAGCCTTGCGAGTCAGACGATAGGCCTTATCGAAATTGTCGTAGCAGAGTTCTTCGACTTTAGCAGCCAAGGCGCTGTCATCATAGCTGACTAGTTCCCAAGGCTCTTTAGCGGCCTGTTCTGCCAGATTGATGATGGCTTTGATAACCGGCTGTAAAGATTCATGCGCAAAAGAAACGGCATTGAGCATGACTTCTTCGGGAAGCTCATTTGCTTCCGATTCAACCATCATCACGGCGTCACGGGTTGCACCGACAACCAGATCAAGGTCACTTTTTTCAAGCTGTTCCAGGGTCGGGTTAAGAATGAACTCGCCATCTTGATAACCAACACGGGCAGCACCAATCGGGCCCAAGAAAGGCACACCAGAAAGAGCAAGAGCCGCAGAAGCGGCGATCATCGCCAAGATATCCGGTTCATTCTCGCCGTCATAGGACATGACCTGCGCAATGACCAAGGTTTCGTTATAGAAACCTTCCGGAAACAGAGGACGGATTGGACGGTCGATTAACCGTGAAATCAGCGTTTCCCGTTCGGTTGCGCCACGTTCACGCTTAAAAAAGCCACCGGGAATACGGCCTGCTGCTGAATATTTTTCCTGATAATGGACGGTCAAAGGAAAGAAATCCTGACCTTCTTTTACCGTTTTTGCTGCCGTTACCGCGCATAATACGACCGTTTCACCTAAGGTCGCAATGACGGCGCCATCTGCCTGACGGGCAACCTGTCCGGTTTCCAGTGTCAGTTTTTTTCCGCCCCAATCGATTTCCTGGCGTTTAATATCGAACATTCAATTTCCTTCTGGCTCCGACCCTATGTCAAGAGCTGCCTTTTTCCGGATTCGCCGGATTGCGAGATAACCGGATGCGAGACGGCCTCCCGATAAGGAGGCCGCATCGTCTTTTACTTACGAAGACCCAGTCTTGCGATAAGGCTGCTGTAGCGGTCTTTGTCGTTATTCTTGACGTAATCAAGCAGGCTACGGCGCTTGTTAACCAAACGGAGCAAACCACGACGGGAATGGTTATCCTTGGCGTGGGTTTTGAAATGTTCGGTCAGGTTAACAATCCGTTCGGTCAGAATAGCAACCTGGACTTCGGGAGAACCCGTATCGCCTTCGACGCGTGCATATTCTTTGATTAACGCTTCTTTGCGTTCTGCTGTGATCGACATCAGTCGTCCTTTCTATTTTAAAAATTGAAACCGCGCAAAACCCGGGCTTCCTGCCCAGTGACTTCAATAAGAGCAACCGGAATTTGTGATTCCATCGCCATATTCAAGCCGGATTCTGCGTTAATTCCGATCAACTTCTGCCCCTGACGGAGTGCTTTTGCCTGATCGGAGGAAACTGCTAAAGCCGGGATGTCGTCCAGCCCTGCTGTTAAAGGCAAAAGCATTTGATACGGCTTTCCAGCTTGCGCCATTTCCATTAATTTGTCCAGTGAAATTGCCTGTTCACTCGTAAATGGCCCCGATTTCAATCGGCGCAAATAGCTGACATGACCATAACAATTCAGTTTGTGGGCAATGTCACGGGCAAGACTTCTAATATAGGTGCCTTTAGAAACTTTGGCGATGAAAGTCGCCTGATCAGGGCTAAAATCGCTTAAGGTCAATTCATGGATAGTAATATCGCGTCCCTTGACGGTAACGTCCTCTCCAGCGCGAACACGGTCACAGGCGCGTTTCCCATTGATTTTCAACGCAGAATAGACAGGCGGAATTTGATGTATTTCGCCTCTGAAGCAAGATAGAACAGATTCGACTTCTTCCTTTGACGGGCGTTTGTCGGATTGATCTGTAACGTTGCCTTCTCTGTCTAGGCTATCCGTTTCTGTCCCAAAGGCGATAGTAAAGGCATAGATTTTGTCAGAATTAAGCGCATAGCCCGCCAATTTTGTGGCTTCTCCCAAAGCAACCGGCAACACACCAGAGGCAAGAGGGTCTAACGTCCCACCATGACCGACTTTTACTTTAGGTAAGCCTGCAATACGGATAGCGCGTTTCACCGCAGAGACGGCTTGGGTTGAACCCAAACCTTCTTGTTTGTCGAGAATGATCCAGCCATGTAAAGCCGCGCTAGGGGAGGGGGTAAAGGTCATAAGCTATTGAGTTTTTCTATAAAATGGCGGCGGCAAAGCGCGATATAGCGCTCATTCCCTCCGATTTCTGTTTGTTGGCCATGACGAATAGGCTTTTTATTTTTATCAACGCGTAAATTCATCGTCGCCTTGGCACCGCAAAAACAGACCGATTTGATTTCTGCCAACTTATCCGCGATCGCCAGCAGATATTTCGAGCCTTCAAATAATTCGGCCTGAAAGTCCGTACGAAGGCCGTAACATAAAACCGGAATATTCAAGTCGTCACAGACGCGAGCCAGTTCGAATACCTGCTGTTTGTTCAAGAATTGCGCTTCATCTATCAAAATACAATGCAGCGGATTTTTCGTATGCCGTTCTTGAACAACATCCCAGAGAGAGGTCGCATCGGAAAAAGCAATAGCGGGCGCTTTCAAGCCAATGCGTGATTTTATGACACCCTGTTTATAGCGGGTGTCAATTTTGGCTGTGAACAATAAGGTTCGCATCCCCCGTTCACGATAATTGAAGTCCGCTTGCAGAAGATTAGTCGATTTTCCAGCGTTCATCGAGGCATAATAAAAATACAACTTAGCCATGCGTGAAATACCCGCTTGATCGCTTAAAGGCTATCTTCGCTGTCGTCTTCCTGATCGTCATTTTCCTGTAAATCACGCTGTACATGAGGCGAGCGCAACAGTGAGTCGATTCGGCTCCCCTGTTCAAAGCTTTCATCGGCTAAAAAGCGGAGCTTAGGTACGTATTTCAACCTTATTTTTTTAGCGATAGCCGCTTGGAGAAAAGAGGCGTTTTTTGAAAGAACGCCGATGACTGTATCATCAGACGCGCCACCCAATGATTTGATGAAAACGGTGGCAATCCGTAAATCAGGAGTCATTCTGACTTCGCTGATAGAGACAAATAAATTGTCTAATGTATCGCCATGGATTTCCCCTCTCATCAGCATTTCAGCTAAGACATGGCGGATTTGTTCGCCGACACGTAACGGGCGGATGGAGTGACCTTCTGGCGTTTGATTGCGACGCATGGGCTACTGACCTTAAAAAACAAAATATAAAATACGGTATCTTTTTAAGGGCTGATGAAAGCAGACTTTAAAAAGAAATCGGCATGAAAAAGAATTGCGGCCAAGGTCGATGACCCTGACCGCAAAATAGATACTCAGTTGAAAAATTAAAGGGTGCGTGCCCGTTCTTCAACTTCAAAGGTTTCGACAATATCACCCGCTTTGATGTCAGTTGATCCTTCCAGCGTGATACCGCATTCGAGGCCAGCCCGAACTTCGGGAACATCGTCTTTAAAGCGACGCAGCGATGCGATTGAACCGTTATAAATAATAATGTCATTACGCAGCACACGTGCCCGCAATTTCTGACGGATATAGCCTTCAAGAACCAACAGACCGGCGGCGCGACCATGTTTGCCGGCGGAGAAGACCTCGCGAATTTCAGCTTTACCGACCACGGTTTCAAAATATTCGGGGCCAAGTTTGCCAGCCATAGCGGCTTTGATTTCATCGATCAGATCATAGATCACATCGTAAAATTTCAATGCTACGCCATCGCGACGGGCAATATCACGCGCTTTGCTGTTCGGACGAACATGGAAGCCGATAATCGGTGCACCAGAAGCCGCTGCCAAGGAGACATCGCTTTCAGTGATACCACCAACGCCCTGATGTAAAATACGAACGCGGATATCCTCATTCGAAATTTTATTAAGAGCACCAGCAATCGCTTCGACTGAACCCTGCGTATCCGCTTTGATAAGCAGAGGATATTCAACAGCCTGCTTGTCCTTCAATGCCGAGAACATGGATTCAAGGCTAGCTGGCTGCGCTGTCGTCCGTTTACGAAGGGCGATTTCAGCACGATAAGCCGCAACTTCGCGGGCACGCGCTTCGCTTTCAACAACCGTAAGGGTATCACCTGCCTGCGGAACGCCTGAAAGACCAAGAACTTCGACCGGCATAGATGGGCCAGCTTCTTTCTGGTTCTTTCCTTGGGCATCGGTCATCGCTCTTACGCGGCCACTGAATTCACCGACCACAAAGATATCGCCAACCTTCAAGGTGCCGCGACGAACCAGAATGGTTGCAACCGGTCCACGACCGCGATCCAGTTTGGCTTCGACGACGGTGCCTTCTGCTGCACGATCCGGATTGGCCTTAAGCTCAAGCATTTCTGCCTGAAGCAAGATCTTTTCGATCAATTCATCAAGACCGGTCTTTTTCGCTGCAGAAATTTCGACATCCTGCACGTCACCGCCCATGGCTTCGACCTGCACGTTATATTGCAGCAAGGCTTCACGAATGCGCTGGGGATTGGCTTCTGGCTTATCCATCTTGTTGATGGCAATGATAATCGGAACATCTGCTGCGCGAGCATGGTCAATGGCTTCAACCGTCTGCGGTCTTAAACCATCATCTGCCGCAACAACAATGATAACAATGTCGGTAACATTGGCACCACGTGCACGCATTTCACTGAAGGCTTCATGACCGGGCGTATCAAGCAAAGTGATTTTCTGGCCTGAAGGTGATTCCACCTGATAAGCGCCAATATGCTGGGTAATACCACCGGCTTCACCACGAACCACATCGCTGCCACGCAAAGCATCGAGCAAGGAGGTCTTACCATGGTCAACATGCCCCATGATCGTCACGACCGGAGGACGTGATTTCAGGGTTTCTTCTGGATCGACGTCGCTCGAGCTATCGATTTCGACATCACTTTCAGAAACGCGTTTGATGTTGTGGCCAAATTCAGTGACCAACAATTCTGCGGTATCCTGATCGATCGTCTGGGTAAGCGTTACAGCCACGCCCATTTTGAACAAGGCTTTGACCAGATCAGCACCCCGTTCAGCCATACGGTTGGCTAATTCTTGAACCGTAATCGCTTCTGGAACGACAACGTCACGTATCTGACGAACCTGTTGGGCTCTGTTTTGGTTGGCGCGTTTATCTTTTTCACGGGCGCGTCGTAAAGCCGCCAAAGAACGTGCGCGTGCACCACCTTCATCACCCGACAAAGCCTTGGTAACAGTCAGTTTACCTGATTGGCGACGATCTTCACCCTTGCGATCACGCATAGCAGGGCGGGGGGCTTCACGCCTTGGCGGTGACACCGGTGTAAAGCGTCGCGGCGCAGGAGAACGAGGCGATTCGCTCCGCTCTTCGCGGGCTTTAGGTGCAGCGGCTTTTGCTGGACGACGCGTTTTTTCTTCGCCTTCAGCACCACCTGCCGTTTTGGCTTGTACCGCTTTGGCTTCTTTTTCAGCTTTAGCGCGCGCTTTTGCTTCGGCTTTCTCTTTTTCTTTCAGAGCGGCCTGTTTTTCAGCTTCAACTTTCGCTTCGGCTTCAAGACGACGTTTTTCTTCGATCCGGCGCTGTTCTTCAAGATCGGCTTCTTGTTTCAGGCGATCTTCGCGGCGGCGGGCTTCTTCCAATGCCTGAAGACGGCTTTCTTCTGCTTCACGCAGAAGGCGTGCCTGTAATTCCTGTCTCGAAGCGAGATCACGATGTGGCAATGTCCGTGGCTGACGCTGACCACCCGAACGCGTCTGGTTTTTATTCTGGCTGCCACGACCGCCTTGGCGACCACGATTATCCTGCGAACGATTACCCGACGGACGATTGCCGGAAGCATTCGCACCATTCTTTTCGGTCGCTTTCTTTGCACCCCGATCCGTAACCTTTATGGCTGCGGGTTTCGCGGCTTCTGCGCTTGCCGGAACAGCCGCTTCTTCTTCAGCTACAGGCTGTGCTGCGGCAGGTGCCGCTTTGCTTACCTCTTGGGCTGTCGCTTCTGGTGCAACCGGTTTGGGTGCAGCAGCTGGCGCCGGAGCAGCCGCAGGCGTTGCCACGGTTTCATTCTTAGTAGCAGTTTGAGTAACAGCTGTATCCTTATTTGGGGTATTTTCTACCGGTGCAGCCTGTTTTTTGGCCGTTTCAGCAGCCGTTGCTGCGTCACCACTGCCCGGTTTATTGATAACCCGTCTTCTTTTGGTTTCTACAATCACGGTATTTGAACGGCCATGGCTGAAGCTCTGCTTCACCTTGCTGGTCTCTACTGTGCGTTTTATTCCCAGCGGCGCCCGCATCCCGAGCTTCGGCTTGTCGTTATCGCTCATCTGTTAATCCGAACCCTTCACATTATTTCCAGCGATAGCCATCGTATCTGCATTCTCGTCGATGCAAATATCGGTATCCCAGTTCCAACCTATAAATCGGCACCACCGCATCAAGGATTTCTTGATACGGTCAGCTGTTGTTGGTGCAGTTAATGCAATATGTACCACATTTCCGCGTCCAACGGCCAATGACAAAATCATGCGGTCGACAGGCAAAACCCAACCTTTTACAGACTGGAAGTCTTGTCTTTCAGCATTTCTATTTTTTCCGCTTTGAAAAGCGTGATCCAGTTTTTTGCAACCATCCGATGCCGCATCCGAGGCATGAAGCAAAAGGGCAGCTTGCCCATTTCGACAACTATCTATGATACGTTCAAAACCGGTTAGCAATCGTCCGGAACGCGCCTCTATGCCGAGCTGGTTTAACAGCTGCTGTTGAAGCGCATTTTCTATACGGACAGGGAGATCAGAAGAAATAGTGATATCAGAGGTTTTGAAGGCGCGTTGTAATACCGCCTTCAATTTGCCTTTGGTAATTGCCCGACTAAGTGCCGTATGATCAACACTGATCCACGCCCCGCGTCCGGGCGCACGAGCCCGAACATCAGGGTGCACCGATCCGTCTGGGGCAAGGGCAAGTCGGATCAGATAATCGCGCGAGTCCTTACCACCGGTTAAAATACACCGGCGGGACGAATCAGTCTTCAGTTCATCATTGACGGTTTCATTGTCTTCCATACGCCAAGGCGCCTCCTTTACATAAAGGAGCCTTGGGGCAATGGAAAATTATTCCATAAACCATTATTAGGCTTTCTCCGACCTTGTTTCAGTGTCTTCCGAGGAATGGGTTTCATCTTCGGCGTCATCGAACCAATGGGCTCGTGCTGCCATGATAATTTCATTCCCCTGTTCCTGACTGAGGCCATATTCAGCCAGAATACCGTCTTCTTCATTGTTATCAGACGAATGACGGCGTCTTTGATCCTGACGTTTTTTGTGAACAAGTTCGTCAGTTGAAAGATCACCTAGATCATCAAGCGTCTTAATACCAGCTTTTCCCAAGGTCAAAAGCATTGCTTCTGTCATATAGGGTAAATCAGCCAGTGCGTCTTCAACACCAAGCTTGCGTCTTTCTTCGCGGGCATCCGCTTCGCGGCGCTCCAAGGCTTCGCGGGCGCGGTTCTGCAATTCAGAGGCAAGCTCTTCGTCGATACCTTCAATAGCGGAAATTTCAGCCTGATCAACATAGGCAACCTCTTCAAGGCTACCAAAGCCTTCGGCTACCAGCAATTGTGCCAAGGTTTCATCAACATCAAGATCATGCTGGAATAATTCCGAATGGGCGACAAATTCTTTCTGCCGCCGTTCCGAAGCATCGGCTTCGGTAAGAATATCGATAGCAGAACCCGTCAACTGGCTGGCAAGGCGGACATTCTGACCGCGACGACCAATAGCCAATGAAAGCTGATCATCCGGTACAACGGCTTCGATACGGCTATCATCTTCATCAATAACAACGCGGGAGACCTGTGCTGGTTGCAAGGAGTTGACAACGAAGGTTGCAAGATCTTCCGACCACGGAATAATGTCGATCTTTTCGCCCTGAACTTCCTGAACCACGGCCTGAACGCGGCTCCCCTTCATACCGACGCAGGCACCGACCGGATCAATCGTATTATCCTGACTGACAACAGCAATTTTGGCGCGGCTGCCCGGATCACGGGAGCAGGCTTTGATTTCAATAATACCGTCGTAAATTTCTGGTACTTCTTGCGCAAACAACTTCTTCATGAAATTCGGATGAGAGCGCGAAAGCAAAATCTGGGGGCCACGATTTTCACGGCGGACATTCATGATCAAGGAACGAACCCGATCACCGACACGGAAAGTTTCACGCGGAATCTGCTGATCGCGACGTAAAGCGCCTTCTGCACGACCCAGATCAACAACAACATGACCAAATTCAATGCGCTTGACAATACCGGTGATAATTTCACCGATACGATCTTTAAATTCGGCATATTGCCGTTCACGTTCAGCATCACGGACTTTTTGGAAAATAACCTGCTTAGCAGCCTGTGCTGCAATGCGGCCAAATTCGATTGGAGGCAGTGGATCGACGATAAAATCCCCAACCGCAGCACCATTTTGTAATTTTTGAGCGTCGACGACAGAAACCTGTTTGAAAAAGTCATCGACCTGATCGACTACTTCAACGACACGCCACAGACGCATGTCACCGGTTTTCGGATCAATTTTTGCCCGAATGTCATTTTCGGCACCATAGCGGGCGCGTGCTGCACGCTGAATAGCTTCTTCCATCGCTTCGATAACGATAGCACGGTCAATCAGCTTTTCACGCGCCACGGCATCGGCGATCGCAAGCAACTCAGCCTTGTTGGCAGAAATGGCACTAGCCATATCGATCATCCTTCTCTTACAATCTGGTCGGCGCCTTCGCTGTCTAGCGGTTGGGTGGCGGCGATGAGCGCATCAGTCAATAATAATTTTGACCGTTCTATAGCTGAAAACGGCAAAATTTTCTGCCCTACTTTAGGACATTCCAATATAACATTATCAGCATCGTCGATACCGATAATTTCTCCGTCAAATTGTTTCCGGCCGTCAAGCGGCGCTGATAACCGGATACGAGCAGAAAAGCCTTTCCAGTCCTGATAATCTTTCCGGCGCGTTAAAGGCCGATCAATACCGGGGGAACTGACTTCAAGACGATATGCATCTTCGATAGGATCCTGCTCGTCGAATATTTCCGAAAGACGACGGGACAAAGCTTCACATTCAGTAAGACCGATCTGTCGCGTATCGGGGCGTTCGGCCATGATCTGCAAGGTCGGATCACTTTTGCCACCAAACATCGCAATACGGACAAGCTCTAAACCCAATGCTTTGACCTCTGGTTCGACCAAGGCGGTAATCGCTGGAATATCAACAACAGGGGCTTTCGGAGCCGTATCAGTCATAACTTTGCTTGTTCCGTTCTGTCATAAAATCAAAAGATTTCAGGACGTTTTGCGAGCCTCGTTTTCTCGCTTGTTGTTTTAACCGATGTCTTTTCAATATCTGTTCGCACAGATTATCGTGCCAGTATCAATTCAGATACTAGCCCCAACAAAGACCGTCGATGTCGAGGAGATACGAATTATATACAGATTGCGCGGTATTTCTACAAGAGGAGAATAAAGAATATTGCCGTTTTTACGACGATCTTTTTACCTTTTACCTTGTTGGAAAAAAGATGTGTTTTTTAATCGCGAAAGGATCATTCGTTAATCGGGGATTATTTTCGCCCTTTCTATTCTGAATTTCTGCTATGTCGCCTGTAAATTGTGTCTTTCAGGGTAATTTGAAGAAAGAATAGCCATGCTTTGTCGTTCGAAAGGCTTTTTGTCAGGTCATTTTTCTAAAAAACGGACATCCGGTAAGGCTGCTTTTATGTTGGGGCAGTTATGCCTGTCTGCTTTTTTATTAAGCGGTTGCAATGTGATCAAAAAATATCACAAAGTAGTCGATGAAAAATTTGCAGCCGGTCGCGATGAAAGCGGAGATTCTTCCAGCGTTTTACAGGGGCAATTAACCCCTGTTGATCGACGCCCCTTTATTATTCATGAAATTGCCCAATTCAATCATCCTATGGCGATGAGCTTTTTACCGGATGGCACGCTGTTGGTTGCCGAAAAATCAGGACAACTTAAATTATGGCATCCTGACAATAAAATCGGCGTTATTCGTAATCTACCTGATGTTGTCAGTAATGGCCAAGGCGGCTTGCTTGATATTGCCCCGCATCCCGATTTCGAAAAGAACCACCTTATCTATCTCAGCTGGACAGAATCCGAAAAGCTCCTGAAGGAAAAAGCGGCGCTTCGGAATGGTGAAAGCGTAGATGATCTATCAGGTGAAGATAAATCAGCTATGGGCGCCGTTATTGGCAGAGCTGAATTAGTTTGTGATAACAAGGGCGGGGGGCGTCTTGCTGGCTTGTCCGTTATCTGGAGGCAAGAGCCTAAAACAGAAGGTGACGTCAATTTCGGTGCGAGAATGGTCTTTGCACCGGATAAAAGCCTTTTCATATCAAGTGGGGACAGATCACAGCCTGCCGCTGCTCAAGATATGAGTATCAATCTTGGAAAGATTGTCAGAATTACTGACATCGGCCGTATTCCTGCCGATAATCCTTTTAACGGAAGCAGTTTTCTCAAATCCCAGATATGGACTTCAGGCCATCGTAATCCTTTAGGCATGGCCTTTTCTCCCGATGGACGATTGTGGGAAAATGAAATTGGCCAAAATGGGGGTGATAAACTCAACCTCATCCAAAAAGGGGCTAATTACGGCTGGCCTATCGTAGCGGCGGCGGCCGAACCGTCTTCTTCTACCGCTACCACGCCCACCCATCCCGAATTTACAAAGCCGAAATGGAGTTGGAGCACTAGTCTCGTGCCATCATCCTTACTTTTCTATACAGGAAATTTGTTTCCCGAATGGAAAGGCAATGCCTTTATCGGTGGTTTGGCCAGTCAAATGCTCGTCCGAATGGAGATAAAAGGCGAGAAAGTCCGTGAAGCGGATCGCTGGCCAATGGGGCATCCTGTTCGTGATGTTGCTCAAGGTTCCGATGGTGCTTTGTGGGTTTTATATGATGATAACAAAGGCGGAAAGCTCATCCGTTTGGCGCCTCCGGGACGATAGATTTTGCGCATAATCGCGACCCTATGGTGAATAGGGATGGCTTCGATATTTTTAAAAAATTGGGAATAAACTCAAATGCTTTCTGCTGATGATAATAACCTGAAACGAATTGCGGATGCCTTGGAACGTCTTGCACCACCTCCAGCCGTTTGGGCTGATCCGATCGCTTCACCGGCCTATATTTGGCGCGGTCAAAATTTAATCGCGGCGCGCTCTTTTAAACCTTTTCCGCTTGATTGCTTGACCGGAATCGATAGCCAGAAAAAAGCCTTATTGGATAATACCGCAAGGCTAGCCAATAACCTGTCCGCCCACGATGTTTTATTGTGGGGAGCTAGAGGCAGCGGAAAATCAGCCTTATGCAAATCCGTTGTGGGTGAATTGCAAAAGGAAGGCGCTGACTTGGCCTTAATCGAGGTCGCTGGCGAAAGAGTGGACACACTGCCAGAATTATTCGGCTATATTGCCGATCAACCGCGTAGTTTTGTTCTATTCGTTGATGATCTCGGCTTTGAAGAAGGGAGTTCAGCCCCTAGAATTTTACGTTCACTTTTAGAAGGTGGGGCAGAAGCCCGTCCTGATAACGCACGGCTTTATGTTACCGCCAACCGTCGGCACATCATTGCCCGCCAAGTTCAGGATACCGCCGAATCCTTTACCCGTGACAGTCTTGATGACCAATTGGCTTTGGCTGATCGTTTCGGCCTTAACTTGGGTTTTCACGTTTGTGACCAGATCAATTACCTCGAAATGATAAGAGGATATGCCGTCCGTTTTAATTTGAAACTGGATGAAAATCACGCCCTGTCATGGGTGCGTTCCAGAAGCGGCCTATCTGGTCGTATGGCATGGCAATATATTATTGAAATTGCTGGTGAACAGGGACGCAATATTACACTTTAAAAGTAGATTTCTATCAGCAGATAATTCTTCGAGGAGGGGGATACATCCATACCCCTCCTTTATTTTAGCATTTTAATGCTAAAAAATATTTTTTTATGTAATTTTAGTGTTTACTTCCCTTTATTAGAAGAATAAATTTTTATTTTTCACGAAGGGGGTAATATGAGTGAGGCCGATTTATTTCGTCGCCGCTTAATGCAACTGGCGCTAGGTGGTACTGTTGC
>NZ_JAIWON010000077.1 GCF_020216885.1 Zymomonas sp.
CCAATGTCCATATTTCTGGTGGCGCCGGAATCGGTGGTGTGCTTGAACCCTTGCAGGCAGGCCCTGTCATCATTGGCGATAATGCCTTTATCGGTGCGCGTTCTGAAGTGGCTGAAGGCGTTACGGTTGGTGAAGGTGCCGTTCTGTCCATGGGTGTCTTTATCGGGGCGTCTACCCGTATTATTGATCGGGCAACCGGCGAAATTCATATGGGTAAAGTGCCACCTTATGCCGTGGTTGTTCCGGGTAGCTTGCCCGGTAAGCCTTTGCCTGATGGTCGTCCGGGTCCTTCGCTTTATTGTGCTGTCATTGTTAAAACAGCTGATGAACGTACCCGTTCAAAAACCAGCATCAATCAGCTTTTAAGAGAAGCCCAAAATTGATTATTTTATATTAAGTAATAAAAAGCCGGTATTTATAAAATACCGGCTTTTTTTAATGAGAAAAAATGGCCTATTTCTCGCCTTGAAGTGAGATATCTCTAATCTTCGGGCGGTGCCAATAATTTACGGGTAAAGCCAATAAGGCCAATTTGGCGGCGTCTTTTAATTCTTTCGACCGTCAAAATGTTTTTTACCTGTTTAACACATTCATCCATGTCATCATTGATTAAAACATAATCATAGCCATCCCAATGGCTTATCTCGCTGGCGGCGCGAGCCATTCTTTTCTGGATGACTTCTTCTGAATCGGTTCCCCGACCTCTTAACCGGCGTTCCAGCTCTTCAAAGGAGGGGGGAAGAATATAAACACGTATCGTATCACCGCTGGCCTGCTGCCAGAGCTGTTGTGCGCCTTGCCAGTCAATATCAAAGAGGACATCTTGGCCTTGATGAAGCATATCATCAACAGGCGCGCGGGGCGTACCATAGCGATTATCAAAAACATGCGCCCATTCCAGAAGCTGGTTTTCGGCGACCATCTGTTTAAAAGTCGGGACATCGACGAAATGATAATCTACTCCGTCAACTTCCCCAGGTCGTTTAGGACGTGTTGTTACAGAAACTGACAGATGAATTTCATCATCTTCGGCCAGTATTCTACGGGCGATAGTGGACTTACCTGCACCTGATGGTGAAGATATCACAAAAAGAAGTCCACGGCGGGCTAGTCGAAAATTAGCTGAAGGCATGGGAACCTTTTGCCCAAGCAAGGATGAAGGTCAAGGGGCTAAGATAAGAATAATCCCGAAATAGAATATAATAGAAAGCCGTTTAAAAGAACAAAGGGCGCATTCTTTCGAATGCACCCTTTTTGAAAAACAGGTCTTGTCAGGACAACAGGCTTAACGGCAACGAATTTTATTCCGATCAATATGACGTCCGATAAGAGCGCCGCCGCCCGCACCCAGAAGCGTACCAAGCGTTTTTGATCCACCTGGGGCGATCACATCACCCAGAATACCGCCACCTAATGCGCCGATAATCGTGCCGGTCGTGCCGTCAGAACGATGGCAATAATATCGACCATCATTGCCCCGATAGATACGATCATTAGGGCCTATCCGGCCATCGCGATATCCACCTCGACGTCCACCGCCGCGATAATAACCATCGTTACGGCCACCATCGCGGTAACCGCCACGATCGCCTCTGTCCCAATTGCCCCCACGACCATCGTCGCGATCACCATAATAATTAGGCGGGGGTGATCCACCCGGAGGCTGTGCTTGCACTGCGGCAATAGGAGCCATCAACATAAATGCCAGAGCAAACGATAACCGTTTCACTGTTTTGTCCTCTCGCTTGAAATCAAGCATCACAATAAAATGATGTGTTGTTAGCCTGTTTCTATCAATTAGAATATGAGCGTAGCATTAAGAATTTAAACAGCTAATTGAAATCTTTGTTTCCAATTTTAACAAAAAATCAGCAGGATTTGTCCCAACAAGCCGATAATGCCAATCGCCCATACGATGCTGCGTAAATAAGGCACGCCAAAAGCATAAAGCGGTAAATATATCAGGCGGGAGGCAACATATAATTCGGCGCTTAATTCACTATAATAGCCGTTATGCCCCAAATAGAGATTGGCTAATAAGGCCGCTATAAACAATGGGAGCGTTTCAAATAGATTCGCTTGCGCCCGACCTAAGCGACCCGCCATAGGAGAAAGAGGCGGAAGTGTTTCATCTCTAGCACCCGTATTCCATTTTATGCCATATTGTCGCGTCTTGAAATGTGCAGTTAGAAAAATTTGCAACAAAGCCAGCAATAACAGGATACCAAGAAGATAAAATTCGGGCGGCTTGGTCATAAAAAATCCCTTTATATTGTCGCGGTTAATTGTCTTTTGCTATGGTGTCAGAAATTCTATTCAGAATAGAGTATCTTAAAAACCCATAATCTCGCCATAACCGATGGTTATCCTCAGCGACCTTAACATGAATATAGACAGGATTAGATTAGAGTCATGGCCAATATCATTTCGGTAATCATTGGTTTTCTGTCCCTTATTTCGGTGGCGGTTGCTTTTCTACCTTTCGTGGGATGGCTGAACTGGATTATCATTCCGTTGCCAGTCATTGGTTTAGCTATTGGGTGCTTATCCCGAGAAATGAGTGGTCGTCGTATCAATATATTGGCTATTTTATTGGGCTTTTTCCGTCTTATTATCGGCGGCGGCATTTTCTAAAGCCTGTTTCTTACCCTATTCGATCAATGGTAGAAATATATCCCGCTTGAGAAGGCGGAAGGAAATGCCTTTTTCTGGCTAATTTCTGCCAATCATTCTATAAATCCCGTCATTTCAGATTGTCTTTCAAGGATATCTATGCCTTTCCCTTTTGAAACCGAAATAGCCGATCATCGGTATCGGATGTTGCTGTTTCGGAATTTGTCTTCCGATATTTTATTCTGTTTGCCTGTTATTGTGGGAGGGGAAGGTCGATGAGCGATAATGTCCGTAACTTTGTGGTTGATGATGACGATGATGGTATCCGCCTTGACCGCTGGTTTCAGCGCCATTTGCCCGATACTGGTTTCGCGAGAATAGCGCGCTGGACAAGAACCGGACAGATTCGTCTTGATGGTCGTCGTGCTACCCCCGGATCGAGAGTTATGGCGGGTCAATCCATTCGCGTCCCACCAGCTGAACCCAATTTGCAGGATACTCGTCCGGCCAAGCCTTCCAGACCTGAATTGACGGAAGCTGAAATCGAATTTGCCCAGTCTTTGGTTATTCATCGCGATAAAGCTGCAATCGTGGTCAATAAACCCGCCGGTCTGGCGACCCAAGGTGGCACAAAAACCCATTACCATCTTGATGGTCTGTTGGATGCTTTGCAGTTTGAAGCTCCGTCTCGACCCAAATTAGTCCATCGTTTGGACAAGGACACGTCCGGCGTTTTGCTGTTGGCTCGTTCCGCCAATAATGCCGGTTATTTTTCCAAAGCCTTTTCGGGGCGGACGGCGCATAAAGTCTATTGGGCATTGGTTGTCGGTGTGCCTTCGATTACCGAAGGCTTGATTGATTTGCCTTTGGCACGTCAGCCAGGAAGCGGCGGCGAAAAAATGCATGTCGATGAAGAAAATGGTGCGACGGCGAAAACCCTTTATCGCGTGATCGAACGGGCAGGGAATGCGGCCTGCTGGTTAGAGTTGCAGCCTTTGACAGGCCGCACCCATCAGTTGCGCGCCCATCTTTCGGCTATTGGCTTTCCTATTGTTGGTGATGGTAAATATGGCGGGAAAGAAGCCTTCTTGACCGGAGGTGTCAGCCGTAAAATGCATCTTCATGCCAGAAGATTGGTTATCCCGCATCCTGATGGTTCCAATTTGGATGTCCATGCCGATTTGCCGGAGCATTTTCTCGAAAGTATGAGCTTGCTCGGCTTCGATTTAGAAAATGGCTATGATCGACCGCTTGGTGGCGAAAAGATTATTGATAAAGAAGCCGAAAAAATTGCCGAAGGGCGCCGCGCCCGTGATCGTCGTCGCGCCAGAAAAGGCGAAAGACGGAACCGTTCTTCTCAGAAACCTTCTTCTCCAAGAGGACGCGATCGGAAACGGTGATTTTTCGTGCTTTTTCTGGTCTTAGTTTGTCATTTTGCTTATGCTGCTAAGCCGCAGCATAGCATTGCGTCATCCATCCTACCGGCAATAGCAAAAGAAGTGTGGTAGTGTGATTCCTAAAAATGCCTACAATCGGATTGCCAAGCAATTGGATCAAGCCGGAGAAAATAGCCGACAATGGGAAGAAAGTTCTTTCGATATTGTAAAGGCTAGCCGACGGCGGATGTTTATTATGTCTGCCTGTCGGGTTGTGGGTGCGTTATTGCTGACTTTTGCTATTTTGCTCTTACAGATGCCTCGTTTCTTTCCGTGGGATCCGCGGTGGCTGGATGCTATGGTCGTTATCAGTTTTATTATTATGCTGATCCCTCAAATTTTGATCAGATGGCAAAAGCCATAAATTGAAAAGAGACAAGTTTTTCTGCCATGAAAAGAAAACGTTTTTATAAAAAAGCTACTGTCGATAAAGCTGAAATAGGCTTTGCTGTAAAATTGGACGATCATCAGATCATGACTCCGGCAAGACATCCTTTAATTTTGCCGACTCGCGCTTTGGCAGAGGCTGTCGCCGAAGAATGGAACAATCAACCGAAAGAAATTGATCCCGCTTCGATGCCGATAACCGGCTATGCCAATGCTGCTGTTGATCTGGTGCCTGATCGCTATGATGATTTTGTTGCTGGTATTCGCCAATTTGCTGAAAGCGATGTGACTTGTTACCGTGCCGATAGCCCTCAGGCCTTGGTTGATCGAGAAATCGAATTATGGGAACCTTTGTTGGAATGGGCGGAAAAACGCTTTGATATCCATTTCCATCGGGTTGTTGGTATTATCCATAAAAAGCAGCCTGAAGTGACTTTGCAGCGGATTGGGGCGGCTGTTTCTGATTTTAATCATTTTGAAATCGTCGCTTTGACACAACTAGCAACTATTTCAGGCTCTTTGGTTATTCCACTTGCTATACTGGCAGATGAAATTACACCTGAGAAAGCTTTTGATGCCGCCCATATCGACGAAATATGGCAGGCGGAACAATGGGGGCAGGATGAAGTTGCGGCCAACGCCCTTAAACGTCGTCGTCGTGACTTTTTAGCTGCTGCCCGTTTTTTCAGCCTGATAAATACAAACTAACGGTCAAAGAACCGGATATTAAGGAAGGATGTCTGAAATGACAGGGCAGAAATCATGGGCTTTTTTAGCTCAAAATGATTTAGGAGAAGGGGGCGCTCCCTTAGCTTTAATTTTTGATTGTGATGGCACATTACTCAATAGTTTGCCGGTATATGAACGGGCTTGGGTCGCTATCTGGGGTGAACTGGGCTATTCAATGGAACATAACTGGTATCAACCAAGATCCGGTTTTTCCGAAGACAATCTGATCACTGCTTTTGAAGAAAAAGTCGGTCAGAAATTCGACCATAAAGCGATATCTGACAAGATGAAGACCTATTATCTTGCCAATATACAGCATGTTGTCGAAATTACGCCTGTCGCTGATATTGCCCGCAATGCCTATGGAAAATTTCCGATGGCGGTCGCCTCTTGTGCGCCCCGCACTTTGTTGCTGGAAGGTTTGAAGATAACAGGCTTGTTTGACCTGTTTGATACTATTCTTTCTGTCGATGATATCGGCGTTCCAAAGCCTGCCCCTGATATTTTCTTGAAGGCGGCTGAAAGATTAGGTGTTGATGCCGAGCATTGTCTGGTTTTTGAAGATAGTGTGACCGGATTTGAAGCCGCAGAGCGCGCCCATATGCCAGTTATCGATGTGAACCCTTTAATCGCTACGAATCAAAAAGATTAAAACGCGTTATTGCGTCTTTTCCTAAAATAGAAAAAGGCCATGAGATTCATGGCCTTTTTCTTTGCTGTAAATTTTGTTCAGCTCATTTTATGCTGGAAATAAGCCGTTTTCATCTTTTTCGTTAGCTGTCGCGTCTATATTGGATTGAGCATCACGACGCTGGTCAAAAGCACCCCAAACTTCATTCCACTCACCTTTTGTCGCGGCTTTTGAATATTCGGTTGAACGAGTCTCAAAGAAATTGGCATGTTCAACGCCATTCAACAAAGGCGTGAGCCAAGGTAGTGGATGTTCTTCGATCATGTAGATAGGAGAAAGACCCAACTGCCCTAAACGCCAATCAGCAATATAACGAATATATTTTTTGATTTCTTTCGGGGTCATGCCTTCAACGGGTCCCATTTCGAAAACCAGATCAATAAAGGCATCTTCAATTCTGACCGTTCTTTGGCATATATTGAGAATATCGTCCTTAACCTCTTTGGTCAGGCATTGTCGTTCCTGACAGAAGGTGTGGAAAAGACGAATAATCCCTTCGCAATGCAGTGATTCATCGCGAACGCTCCAAGAAACAATCTGTCCCATGCCTTTCATCTTATTGAATCGGGGGAAGTTCATCAGCATCGCAAAGCTGGCGAAAAGCTGTAAACCTTCGGTGAAGCCTCCCATCATCGCCAGCGTGCGGGCAATATCCTGATCACTGCCGACATCAAAAGTTGCCAGATAATCATGCTTGTCCTTCATTTCTTTATATTGAAGGAAAGCCGAATATTCAGTCTCCGGCATGCCGATGGTATCAAGCAGGTGAGAATAGGCAGCAATATGCACTGTTTCCATATTGCTGAAAGCGGTCAGCATCATTTTGATTTCCGTCGGACGGAAAATGCGACCATATTTATCGAAGTAACAATCCTGAACTTCGACATCGGCTTGCGTGAAAAAACGAAATATCTGTGTTAAGAGATTGCGTTCGTGATCGCTTAATTTTTGCGCCCAGTCCCGACAGTCTTCGCCTAACGGCACTTCTTCTGGAAGCCAATGAAGCTGTTGCTGCCGCTGCCAGAATTCATAAGCCCATGGATATTCAAAAGGTTTATAAACAGGAGATGCCTTAAGCAGGGACATGAGGGCGGTTCCTTCGTATAAAATAGGGATAGAAAGACGAATCTGGCGATCTTGTCCTGCCGATTCTGAAAATGAGGAAAGACTCTACATATAGTGTTACAAAAAGTTTAGTATTCTATATATAGATTCTATAAAAATTTGTTATCAAAAAAATCATTCAAAATTTTTCTGTTCTCTAGTCAAAACATCAATTTTGTGATTCATCGGCCTTTATGGATATAAAGAGTAAAAGAAGGGCTATCCCTCTTTAGAATTTTTGTTAGAAAAAGCCGCCATTGATAGAAACTATAAATTATCGGATATCTAAGGCCGGAGACTGGGAGATTTCATGAAGTCAGCGCGTTTTTTAGCTGATCGGGCTGTTGTATTGTTACTAGGTGTCGCAGTCGGAACAGCCATAGGTTATGCTTTTGGTTCGTCAGGAAAATCCGGCGAGACGCCTGTTGCTTCCTCTACCCAGTCGATCACTTCTCTTGATAATCAAAGCTATAACCCTGAACAGGCTTCTTCTGATCAGTCGGTAATGAACAATTCTGTTGCTACAGTGGAACCACCCAAGCTGGCAGAAAAGGAAACAAGCGAAGGCTATAAACCCTTCGTGCCACCGCATTCACCTTTACCCCCTGAACCATCAAGCGCAAATCTGAATCAGCGTTTATCGCAAGGTGAACCACTTCGGGTTGGGGTGTTCGGTGATAGCTATGGTGACGGGCTTTGGTCTGCTCTTTATCGTCTATTACCGGCGAAAGAGGGCTATCGTGTTTTGAAATTTAGCCAGCAATCGACAGGCTTTACCCGTTATCAAAGCCTGAATGTCGAAGAAAAAGCCAAAAGCGATCTGGTAAATCAGCCTGTTGATATTGCGGTTATTTGTTTTGGTGCCAATGACGTTCAAGGTGTTTTAGTCGGCCACCATGCAGCCCCCTTGCTGAGCGCAGAATGGCGACAGGTCATTGGTGACCGGATAGAAAGTTTCGTATCTATGCTGCGGCAAAAAGGCATAAGCGTTTATTGGGTTGGTTTACCCGTGATGCGGAAAGCTGATTTCGATGCCAGCATCAGCAGCATGAACAGTTTTTATGCCGCCGAAATGGCTAAGTTAAACGTTCCCTTTATTGAGACCCGTTCGCTAACAGTAGACGAAAATGGACAATACGCGCCTTATCTAATGGATGGCAGTAATGACGCGACAAAGAAAATGACGTTGATGCGGGCAAATGACGGGGTGCATATGTCGATGACTGGGTATGTCAGATTAAGCCGTGGTCTGGCTTCGCAAATCCGCCATTTCGCTGATCAGCATCGCCCAAAACTGCCCGCCGCAGCAAGTGAAACGGCCAGTCTTGTAGCTAGTCAAAAAGAAGTGAGCCGGTGAAACGCCTGATTCCATCAAAACTGACTGTAGTCCTGAAATCGGCTTTAGCCTCCTGTGCTTTTATGGCCGGTACCTTTGCGCCTGCTGCACAGACAGCCTCTTCTGCGCCTATAATCGGCGTGCCCTTCACGCCGCCGGAAACCCCACCGGCTTTAAAAAATTCTGAAGCCATTCTGCCTTTTTTTAAAAAATTGGCTGAATATCCTCGTGGACGACATTTAAAGCCGCTCCATATCCTTCAAATCGGTGACAGCCATACCGCAGGCGATTCTATTTCAGGGGCTTGGCGTTCTATTTTACAAAACCGCTATGGATCGGGCGGGCGGGGCGTTTTAGCCCCCGGTATTCCCTATAAAGGCTATATTGCCCATGGTGTTCATGTCTCCATGTCGGATGGCTGGACTATCGGTTCGATTTTCGGTTCTCATTATAGTAGCGATATGCCGCCGGTCGGTTTTAGTGGTTTTAACCTGACTTCTCACAAAAACGGCGCACAGATCTCGCTTGATAGCGGGATTGAAGAGGCCTTTGACCGTTTTACTGTTTGTGGCTTGGCGAAACCCAGTGCTGGCATTGTGGTTGTTTCTATGGGTGGGCAATTCCAACGGGTCGATTTCAACAGCAGTTGGTCGCATAGCCAATGTGTCACTTTAACAAGCGATATGCCTCAGGTTCATGCCGATGTGGTGGCAGCGGAAGGCCCCATTACACTGACCTCATGGGCAAGTTTCCGAGATAATGGTGGCGTTGCTTTATCCAATCTCGGGGTTGTCGGTTCCCAGTTGATTCATCTTCAAAGAAGTAGCGATCAGGTTATCGCAACAGAATTAAAAGTATATCATCCCGATCTGATTGTGCTGGCTTTCGGAACGAATGAAGGCTTCGCACCTTATTTTGATCCCACGGCGTTTGAATCCGTTTTACGTGAACAAATTTCACGGATTAGACGGCTATCCGGTAATGTGCCTATTTTAATGCTGGGCGCGCCTGATGCTTCAAGCCGTCGCGAAGAAATGCTGCATAATACGCCCGGTGTTTCTCCGCCTCTTTGCTCTGAACCCCTTCCTACGGATGGTTTTGTCACTAGTCCGGCCTCTAATCTTGCAACCCCTTCTCAGTCCTCGGCCAATCAGTCGAAAGGAGTCGATTCTGTGATGTCGACTTTGCGGCAACAGGGGGTGTTCGGTTCAGATGGCAATGGCCCCGATATTTCGCAGCCTCCGGGATCAGATACGAATTCAGCTCAAAATGCTTTGCCCAATATTGTGCCGCCTTCCAATGTTATTTGGAAAGTGACAACACATCCGCTGTTTCCACCTGCTGGTTTGGCTGCAGTACGTCGGGTGCAACAACGTGTTGCATCGCAGTTGGGTATTGCCTTTTGGGATTGGCATGCCCGTATGGGGGGCGATTGTGCGGCCGTCCATTGGGGCAAGGCTTATCCTTCTTTGATGCGACGTGATTACGTCCACTATACATCTTTGGGTGGACAAATTATCGCAAATCGTCTGGATAACGACATAAAAAACGCTATGGAGTCCTCTCCATCTCCGGCGCGATAGCCCTTTTTCGGGTAAAATTTAGGTTTCAAGAATGCTTTTTCCGACTCTGACTTTTGGACTGTTTTTTCTGGTCGTCTTTTCTGTCGCCTGTTGTTTCAGGGGCAGTAACGACTGGCGAAAA
>NZ_JAIWON010000078.1 GCF_020216885.1 Zymomonas sp.
ATAGCCTTGTTGATTGCAAGCTGGTTTTTTTATGGTTGGTGGGATTGGCGTTTTGTTGCCTTATTAATCTTATCGGCTGTTTTTAATTGGGCGATGGCCGCTTGGTTATCCTGTTACGAAGGAAAAGCACGTAAGCGGATTATGATAGCCGGTATCATCGGCAATGTGTCTATTCTGGCTTTCTTCAAATATTATGCTTTTTTGCTGAACCAGATCGCCGCCTTTTGTGGATTGTTGGGATATGCGCCGCATTTACCCTTTATGGAAATTGTTCTCCCTGTCGGGGTCAGCTTCTTTACTTTTCAGGGAATGTCCTATCTGGTCGATGTCGAAAAGAGGAAAGTGCCACCGGCCTCTTTGGGCGACATCTTATTGTTAATGTCGTTTTTCCCGCATTTGGTGGCAGGGCCCATTGTTCGGGCATCGGAACTTTTACCTCAATTTAAGGCTGTGCCGCCTTTTGAAAAATCCAAAATTTCGATGGCTTTGCTGTTGATTGTCTGGGGACTATTTAAAAAAGCAGTGGTGGCTTCAGAAATTTCGACCCAATTAGTTGATCCGGTCTTTTTTGATCCATCCTCCCATTCGAGTTTGGAATTAGTCATGGCTGCTTATGGCTATGCTGCCCAGATTTACTGCGATTTCTCAGCTTATAGTGATATGGCCATCGGTTTGGCTGCGTTGTTAGGGTATCGTTTTCCTGTCAATTTTAACCAGCCTTATCGCGCCGCTTCTCTACAGGATTTTTGGCGGCGTTGGCATATCAGCCTGTCTTCTTGGTTACGTGACTATGTTTATATTGGTTGGCTGGGGGGCAACCGTTGCGGGGCATTTAGAACCTATCTGAATCTCTTTATCACGATGTTAATTGGTGGGTTATGGCATGGTGCCAATATGACCTTTGTGATTTGGGGCGCGCTTCATGGCGGGGTTCTTGCCTGTGAGCGTTTTTGGAGCCGGATCAAACCCGCCAGTTGGCCGAGTCTACCCGTTTGGATGCGCACGATTTTTACCTTCCATATCGTCGTGGTTGGATGGATATTTTTCCGAGCAGACAGCTTTTCATCCGCGATCCAATATTTGAAAAATATTACCCAAGGTTCGTGGTCTGCAGGACAGGTAACGCCGTTAATGGTGATGTTAGTTCTGTTCGGATTGGTAATTCATTTCTTGCCACGGCAAGGGCTGACCCATCTCGCCATGAAAATAAAGAATTGGCCGTCGTGGGCTGTTGGAATCGCGATAGCGGTTTTGATCTTGATTATTGATGCTATGCGTTACGAGGGTGTCGCGCCCTTTATTTATTACCAGTTTTGATAGGGGAATAAGGCATTATGCCTAATGACTTTTCACCCATTGACTTGCCCAGTGATAAAAATGATCGGAAGCGAGCAGGCTTGTGGACAGGCATTGTTATTTCGACGGCAAGCCTTTTATTAGCCTTGTTGAATGCCGAGGCTATTGCAGATTGGGCGGATTCTTTGGCTCCAACAATATGGACAGCCCCGATTGTTTCTACGGCTGATAGCTGGCGCGATTTAACCGCCGAGATTGGCTTGTCCACGCCAAGAGATTTTTTACATCGTTATTGGAAGAAGCTGGAAGCGCTTCATTTCCCAAATCAGGAAGGGGAGGAGGCTGAATAGCCTCCCGAATTTAGGCGTTAACGATAAAAAACGTGGCTACCCAAAGCATTGACGCGGGTGCGCGTTTTAAAAAAGTGATTAGGTGCCTGCGAATTGGCATGATAGAATAAAGCCCCCTTGGTGAGGTCTTCACTGCTACCCGTCAAAACTTCATGGGCTACCTCAATCGCCTTCTGCCAGCGACGATCCTGACGCGGCGGCGTGTAACGGGTGGTGTCAAAAAACTGCCCCGGCTGATTAGTCACACCGCAGACTGTTTGCGGAAAACGACCACCGGCTTCCGCCCGATTTAAAATAAGCTGTGCAATCGCAATCTGGCCTTCACGGGGCTGATTCGCCGCTTCGTGATAAACAACTTTGGCCATGCACATGGTTTGTGCGCCTTCGGATTGCTGTTCTAACTCATCAGCCGAAAGATTTTCATTCTCTTCGGAATAATCAGATGATTTCGCTAATGCCTGTCGAGCGTGATTGGCGACAGTATTATTATTATAATCGAATGACGTATTGGCGACGGGCTGGCTTTTCGCAATAGCCACGTTACTCGCCAAGGTTACGCCCAAAGGAAGGGCGGCGGCTATGGCCTGATGTGCCGGAAAGGTGATGGCGGCTACAGGTAAAATTAATTTTGCCCATTTTTTACAAAATAAATGTCCTAAAGCGGACATCGACAACTCCATAACCTGCGCAATTTTCGGATGTCCCATATATAATGCAAGAATATAATCAGTCTTGGGACAGCAGAATAATCACGTCTTGTCGCTTCAAAGCATCCAAGATGGATGAATTAAATAACCGAACTTCTTGGTGACCCTCTATTCCCTTTTGGTCAATCCATCGGAACTTTTTACAAGGCTGCCCGTTCGTCTGATGCGGTGAAATGCAGCAGTTGTTCCGTTCGGGCGGATGGATTTTTCAATTTTTGTCATTGAGAGACTCAATGAAAGGGTAGGGTGGCTATAGCGTCCCGTTGCGTTTTTGGCCAGAATTTTCCTTCGATGAGATCGAAGCACAGGCCTTTGATAACTAAAAAGGCGTATTTTCCTGTTTTTTTTGAAAAAAATGGAAATTTATTCAAATTATGCTTGACGGCACGGCCAACCTACCTTAGAGGACAGGCCATCCCAAGCGGGTGTAGCTCAGTTGGTTAGAGCGCCGGCCTGTCACGCCGGAGGTCGCGAGTTCAAGTCTCGTCACTCGCGCCATTTTTTATGGCCCTTCTTTAAAGGGTATGCTTTCCCTTTCAATAAAGCGAACTTGCTGTTTCAAGCAAATTTTTCTCCTTAAAAAATATTTTTAGATGGTATCACTTAGTAGATTAGGCGATAAGGCCTTTCTGAGTATTTAAGTGATAATTTCTAATATCAGCCATTGACGGATTCTTCTCTTTATCCGAGACGTTATCTGCTTAAATCTTTGTGAAGATAAAACGGCACCTTATAAACTTAATGGCTTGAAATAACTGATTCGCCTTGAGCTTTTAAGGTGTGATTGTTGATTGATGTTGGAGACGACCTTGGCTGACCTGCCACATAACAGCAACGATAACCAGAATACGTTACAGACCGCTTCCGAAACGAATGATGAGACAAAAACGCCCTTTTGTGTTGCTCATCGTCGGTGCATCACGGCTGCGATTGCCGTTATCCTTCTTATCGTCGGTGTGGGCGGTATCGGCTGTTGGTCATATCATCGCCATAAACAAGAGGCTATCAATAGCCATGGCGATGCCTTGGCAGCCGCTATCGCGCCAGTAATTCAAGGTGGACAAGTCAAGGATGTAGCAACCTTGGATAAGCTGATCACTTCCAATGATCCGGTTTATGCCAATCTTGGCCGTTTTCTAAAAGCTGGTGTCCTGTCGGATAAGGGGGACGTCAAAAGTGCGACCACTTTATATCAAACGGTTCTTAATGATCCGGCTGCCGGTGACATTTTGCACGCTGTTGCGACTTTGCATTTAAGTGCTATTGAACTGGATACGGTTCCTCCTGAAAATGTCATTAAACGGCTTCAGCCTTTGGTTGCCCCTGGTAGCCGTTGGCTAGGAAGTGCCGGTGAGATGCAGGCGGCTGCTTATTTAAAAGAAAATAAACCGGAACAAGCCGTCAAGATTTATCAGAGAATTTATTCTGATACTTCTGTTCCTGAAGATATCCGTGAACGTGCCAAGTCACTGGCTAATTCTTATGCTGATATTGTGGGCAACAATAAAGAAAAGCCGCAACAGGCCGCGACGGCGACACCAGCGTCGGATAAAAAATAAGAGTAGCTGGGGATAAACGTTAATGGCAAATAGGTTAAGCAAAACACGTCTTTTGCAGCATGTTGCAGTCAGCTGTCTTTGTGCTTTTTCAGTCGCATCATGCAATATGGCAAAAGAAAATAAGCCGAAAACCCCACTTATCGGAGAACGCACCCCTATTCTTATGACCGAGAATGGGGTTGAGATTGATTCCGGCTTGGCATCAGTGCCGGTAACTGTTCCCGATGCCTTTTTGAATGACACATGGGAACAGCCAGGCGGTAATGCTGAAAAATCCATGGGGCATTTGGAACTTGGTAAAGCGACGAAACGGCTTTGGCAGGCGCATATCGGCGGCGGAAGTACCCGCGCCCGCATGGCTTCGGGACCTGTGATCTCGGATGGTCGTTTATATGTCGTTGATACACATGCCCATCTTTATGCTTTTGATGCAGATAGCGGAAAGCTACTTTGGAAAAAAATGGTCGGTGATGGCCACGACATTATCAAAAATATTCCGACCGGTGATGAAGAGGAAGAGCCGTTACCGGCTCCCAATCGCTCGGACAAGCAGGCTTATGCTCTGTGGGAAAGAGCCGAAAAAATCAGAATAAAAAACAAGAAGCCTCGCCGAGGAAGCTCGAATAGTGCCGCTTTATTTGGTGGTGGTGTTAGTGTTGACGGTGATCGTTTGTTTGCGACTTCTGGTATTGGTGATGTGGCGGCCTTTGATGCCAAAACGGGTAAACAGCTTTGGGTTAAACGTCCCGGAGGTCCTGTAAGAGGCGCTCCCGGTGTTGGTCTTGGCAATGTCTATGTGATTTCTCGCGACAACCAGATATACGCCCTTTCTGAAGATACCGGAGAGCTGCAATGGTCTGATGCGGCAACCTTGGAAACAACCGCTATTTTTGGAGCGGCAGCACCGTCTATTGCCCATGGTACCGTTATTGCCGGATTCTCTTCAGGCGAATTAAGTGCTTATCGTTATGAAAATGGGTATGAGGTGTGGCAGGATGCTTTATCTCGCACCAGCATTTCCACGACGGTTGGCAGCCTGTCCGATATTAATGCTTTCCCCGTTATTGATAACGGTCATGTTTATGCCGTTGGGCAAGGTGGCCGAATGGTCGCTGTCGATTTGTTTATGGGGCAGCGTTTATGGGAACTCAATATATCTGGCTTTTCAACGCCTTGGGTCGTTGGACAATGGATATTTGTTGTAACGATGGATGCGAAATTGCTCGCCATTCAACGCTCAAATGGTCATATCCGCTGGATGAGTGAATTAAAGGCTTGGGCTAACCCCTCCAAGAAAACAGGTCCCATTAACTGGAATGGTCCTGTTCTGGCTGGAGGACGGCTGATTCTGACCAATAACCGTGGGGAATTGATCGAAGTTGATCCAGCCGATGGTCAAATGATTTCCAGACGTCGCCTTGGTCTGCCTATGGTTGTAACCCCTGTTGTCGCTCGTAATAATTTATATTTATTGGGAGAAAATGGTCAGTTACAGGCATGGCACTAATCCATAGTAAAATTACCTTACTTCCCCGTTATTTTAGTGAGCCTTTGCTCTCAATAGGAAAATAATATGCCAAGCGTTGCCATTATTGGCCGCCCGAATGTCGGAAAATCCACTTTATTCAATAGATTGGTTGGGAAAAGGCTCGCTCTGGTGGATGATCGTCCGGGCGTTACCCGCGATCGTCGTGAAGGCGATGCCGAACTTATCGGGATGCCTTTTCGGGTTATTGATACGGCTGGTTTTGAAGATGAAGACCCAGCCAGCTTACCCGGAAGAATGCGCGTCCAGACTGAAGCTGCCGTTAAAGAATGTGATGTCGCCTTATTCGTCATTGATGCACGACAGGGCATAACGCCTCTTGATGAGGAAATTGCTCGCTGGTTAAGGGCTTTAGGAAAACCGATTATTGTTCTTGCCAATAAATGCGAAGGTAAGGGCGGTGAATCTGGGCTTTTAGAAGCCTATTCTTTGGGTTTCGGCGAACCTCTGCCTTTCTCTGCCGAGCATGGTGAGGGGCTGGTTGGCCTATTTCAAGCTTTAAGACCCTTTGTCGAAGGCGATGCTCTTGAAGAAGCCGACTCTTCGGAAGATGAGAACGAAGAGAAAAGCGAAGAAGAAATTGATCTGTCGCCTTTGCAGTTAGCGATTGTCGGCCGTCCGAATGCAGGTAAATCAACGCTTATCAATCGCTTGATTGGTGTTGACCGTATGATTACGGGGCCGGAAGCCGGTATTACCCGCGATTCAATTGCGATTGACTGGTCATGGCAAGGACGGCCTGTCCGTTTGATTGATACAGCAGGGCTTCGTAAGAAATCTCGTGTTGTTGATAAGATGGAACGTTTGTCTGTGATGGATACTTTCCGCACGATTGACTATGCGGAAGTTGTCGTCTTGTTGCTGGATGGCACGCAAGGTCTTGAAGGACAGGATTTGCGTATTGCGGATCGTGTTCTTGAAGAAGGGCGCAGTCTGATTATCGCTATCAATAAATGGGATATGGTCGAAAACCCGTCAGCTTTTTTGCAGGCTATCAGGGAAGGGCTGAATGATGGTCTGGCACAGGTCAAGGGTGTCCCACTTATCACAATTTCGGCATTGACTGGACGGGGGGTTGATCCCTTATTAAAAGCCGCTTTTGAGACGAGAAAAGCATGGAGCCGTCGAGTTTCAACCGGTCAACTTAATCGTTGGCTAACGCGTGCAATCGCGCATCATGCGCCTCCTGCACCGGGCGGCAAACGTATCAAATTACGCTATTTAACCCAGATCAAGACACGGCCACCGACGTTTGTTTTATTTGGAACCCGCGTGGATCAATTACCAACCAGCTATGAACGCTATTTAATCAATAGCCTTCGGTCTGATCTTGATTTTGGTTCAGTGCCTATTCGGTTACATTTCCGATCACCGGAAAATCCATTTGATTGATATCAAAAAAAGCTTCCTGATTTCTCAGGAAGCTTTTTTCTTAGCTTCGTTTTGAAATTAAATTAAGCGAGGCCGATAATTTCGTTATTCTCATTGATATCGATATTTTCGGCGGCTGGATGGCGCGGTAAGCCCGGCATCGTCATGATATTACCGGAAATAGCGACAATAAAGCCAGCACCGGCATTCAAGCGAACTTCTCTAATCGGGAAGATATGGCCAGTCGGCGCATTCTTGGCTTTTGGATCTGCCGAGAAAGAAGATTGCGTTTTTGCAATACAAACAGGCAAATCACCAAAGCCCTGTTCTTCAAAGCTTTTCAGCTTCTTGAGAACGGCACCCTGCGGCACAACTTCACCTGCGCGATAAATTTCTTTGGCGATCGTTTCGATCTTCTTCCAAAGTGGCATTTCGTCAGGATAGAGAAGGCGGAAAGAATCTTCCTTCGGTGCATCCAAGATAGTAGACAATTTACGAGCCAAATCTTCGGCACCCGCGCCACCATCAGTGAAATGGGTGCAGACAGCGGAATCAAGACCGATCGAGGCGCAAAGATCCTGAAGTTTGTCTAATTCAGCTTCAGTATCGCTATGGAAGCGGTTGATAGCGACCACCGTTTTGACACCGAATTTAGCAAGATTTTCAGCATGACGGGCAAGATTGGCAAAGCCGGTTTCAAGCGCCGCAATATTCTCGTTTTTCAAATCAGCCAAGGCAACCCCACCATGCATCTTCAATGCACGGATTGTGGCGACCAGAACGACTGCATCCGGTTCAAGATTGGCCTGACGGCATTTGATGTCGAAGAATTTTTCGGCACCAAGATCTGCACCAAAACCTGCCTCGGTGATTGCAATATCGCCGAGATGTAATGCGGCTTTCGTTGCAATCAGGGAGTTACAACCATGAGCAATATTCGCGAAAGGCCCGCCATGAATAAGCGCAGGATTACCTTCCAAGGTCTGCACAAGATTCGGCTGTAAAGCATCTTTCAAAAGGGCTGTCATTGCACCCGCCGCTTTAATTTTGGCGGCTGCGACTGGATTATGATCGTTATCTTCGCCGATAATGATTCTTTCCAGACGGCTACGGAGATCTTTCAGATCCGAAGCAAGACAAAGAATAGCCATAACTTCAGAAGCAACGCTGATATCGAAACCACCTTCACGTGGATAGCCATTGGCTTTCCCGCCAAGACCGATAACCATATTGCGAAGCATCCGGTCATTCATATCAATGACCCGACGGAAGGTAATGCTGTTACGATCCATAACAGGCGCATTGCCCCAATGGACATGATTATCAATCATCGCGGCCAGAAGGTCATGCGCGGAAGTAATGGCATGAAAATCACCAGTGAAATGCAAATTGATGCGTTCCATCGGAACGACCTGTGCATAACCACCACCAGCAGCCCCACCTTTAACGCCAAAGCAAGGGCCTAAAGACGGTTCACGCAGACAGATAACCGCTTTTTTCCCGATCCGGTTAAAAGCATCTCCAAGACCAACCGTCGTTGTCGTTTTACCTTCTCCGGCAGGGGTCGGGGTAATTGCGCTTACAAGAACCAGTTTACCGCGAGGCTTGGATGATAGGCTGTTCAGATATTCCCCATCAAGTTTGGCGATGGTGTGTCCATAAGACAAAACAGATTCATCAGGAATATTCAGGCGGCCAGCAATCTCGGTAATCGGTTTTAAGGTTGCGGCTCTAGCGATTTCGATATCGCTCAGCATATGAATTCTCTCCAAAAGCAAAAGTAAATTTAGCGAGAAGTGTAAAAAGATAGATAACAGCTATCTGTTCTTAGCCGCTATTTAAGACAATAAAATAGATAACGAAATAAGGTTTTTTAGATATATTTTTTTCAAAAATATTAAATAATTATATTACAAGACGAAAAAATATTATGCTGATCTTTTTAAGATAGGATAAGCGCCTTTTCTCCAATATAAGATCCGCCATAGTTGTATAAAACAGGATTAGAAACCGCTGGGCTTATCAACTCTGTTGCCGGAAAATTATCCTTCACTATACGCTATGTCAGTAGCAGCTTCAAAGGAATGAGGCCTGATCTTTTCTGTTATGAGGTCGGATAAGGTTGTTCTGATTTTAACCCGACACATAAAGTCTTAAGTTAAATTCTACAGTTGGAAATCAAGGAATATGGATAGCAAAAAACTGCCGGATTCCGGCTCTTTTGTTGGTGACGGAAAAGAGGTTTTCGAAATTGAGATAGCATCTAGCGGTGAAGTTATTCCGGTTACATCTGGGCAGACAATCGCCGATGCCTTAGAAAAATCGGGTATCGAAACGGTCATCGCTTGTGAAGAAGGGGTTTGCGGGGCTTGCATGGTTGGATTGGTATCGGGAGAGGCCGATCATCGTGACCACATCCAGTCGGAAGAGGAAAAAGCCCAGAATAAAGAAATCGCTATTTGCTGTTCACGCGCCCGTTCTGCCCGTTTAGTTCTTGATCTCTAGTAATTTCATTCGACAGTGATCAGTTTTTTGTGATGGGCAGAATTTTAAAAAAATTGCAGATTCAGATGCTTGATATTATAAATTTTTAAACAAAAAATGAAATTTTCTGGGAAAAATACCTAATTATGATCAGAAAGCTGGATGATTTTGATATCAAAATTTTAGACCTGCTTCAGCATGATGCCACAGCGACTATGGCTGAATTATCAGAAAAAACAGGTCTGTCAGCGAATGCCTGTTGGCGTCGTATCCGGCTTTTGGAAGCGGATGGTGTTATCAAAAATCGTGTAACTTTGCTTGATCCCCAGAAAATCGGGCTTGGTATTACAGTGTTCGTCTGTATCCGCTGCGCGGAACATTCCCAAGATTGGTTGGATAACTTTCTGCAAATCGTCAATGAATCGCCGGAAGTAATAGAGTTTTATCGTTTGGCAGGGGATATTGACTATCTTTTGAAATTACAGGTCGCGAGCATTAGTGAATATGATCGTCTTTATAAAAAGCTGGTCAGTCGTGTGAAACTGACGGATGTCAGCGCCATTTTCTCTATGGAAGAGCTAAAACATAGCACAATTCTTCCTTTGCCAGAAACTTCAGATAAGGCAGAGCGCAAAGCCTAATATTCTTCGATTAGACGGCCGTCATGTAAGGTAACGATTCTATCCATCTTGCGAGCCATAGCCATGTTATGGGTCGCTATAATCGCCGCAGAGCCTTGGCGGCGCACTAGTCTTAAAAATTCATGCAGCACAATATCACCGGTAGCTTCATCGAGATTGCCTGTCGGTTCATCGGCTAGAACTAAGGCTGGACGATTGGCTAAAGCGCGGGCTACCGCTACCCGTTGTTGTTCACCCCCCGATAGTTGGGAAGGGTAATGTTTTAGACGTTTTTCCAGCTTTAAAGAGTCGAGCAAAAAATGGGCGTGTTCTTTAGCCTGCTGCGGAGATTTACCCTGAATGAGTTGGGGAAGCATCACATTTTCTAAAGCTGAAAAATCAGGCAGCAAGTGATGGAATTGATAAACAAAGCCAAGATGATCCCGCCGAATAGCGGTGCGCTCTCTATCATTCAAAGAGCCGATTTCTTGCCCCAGAATATTGATAGAGCCTGTAAATCCATTTTCCAGAAGACCAATCGCTTGCAGAAAAGTCGATTTTCCTGCACCAGAAGGCCCCAAAAGCGCCAAAATTTCACCTCGCCTGACGATCAGATCAATCCCGCGCAAGATTTGGATTTCATGTTCGCCCTGTTTGAATGCTCTTTGAAGGTCGGTTACTTCAATAACATTGTTATAGGATAGCGAACTATTCATAGCGCAAGACCTCAACCGGATCAGTGCTGGCGGCCTTCCATGCAGGATAAAGCGTGAAGAGGAAGCTGGAACCAATAGACAAGGCAATAATGCCAATGACCTCAATCGGATCGACCCGCGCTGGCAGTTCAGTGATAATGCGGATCGAAGGATCCCATAGATTCTGACCACTGAAATATTGAATGGCATTAACTAAGGGTTGGCGGAAATAAAGGATAACAAAGGCCAAAATAACGCCAGCTAAGGTTCCCAAACTACCAATCGCCAAACCCACGGCCATAAAGATTTTTAGCATGGCGATGCGGGATGCACCCATCGTCCTTAGAATAGCAATGTCTCTGTTTTTGGCGCGAACTAGCATAATCAGAGAAGACAAGATATTGAATGCGGCAACAAGAATAATCAGAGCTAGAATCCAGAACATCACGACCCGTTCAACGGATAACGCCTGAAACAGGCTGGCATTCATACTGCGCCAATCCTGTAAAACCCCGACATTGGCGACTCTGTCTTTTAACGGATCAAGTATTTGTCCCACACGATCGGCATTATTGGTTTTAATCTCGATAATACCAACCGTATCATTCATCATCAGCAGGGTCTGTGCATCAGAAAGCGGCATAATCACGAAGGCCTTATCGTAATCATACACACCGACTTCAAATATCGCGGCTACTCTGTAAGAGACGATTCTTGGCACGGTTCCAAAAGGTGTTGTTTGTCCTGCGGGGGATATGAGGCTGATATCATCGCCCGCATGGATTCCAAGCTGTTCAGCTAACCGAATACCGATAATAACATTGTTGGAACCTGCTTTTAATTCGTTGAGATGGCCTTCTCGAATATTTGAACGGATAAGATTGTTATTATTAACATCATTTAAGGCCATTCCCCTTAATAAAACCCCCTCAACGCGACCCGCATGGGTCGCCATCAGAGGTTGTTCAATAAGAGGGATGGCACTGGTTACACCGGTCGTCTTTTTTGTGGCGTCAAGGATAGGTCGCCAATTCGCAAGCTCTCCATTATAGCCTTGAATCACAGCATGGCCGTTAATGCCTACGATTTTATCAAATAATTCCGCCCTGAACCCGTTCATGACGCTCATCACAATGATGAGAGCGGCGACCCCTAAAGTAACAGCCAAAAGGCTAATAGAGGCCACCAAAAATATGAACGCTTCGCCCTTGCCCGGTAAAAGGTATCTTCTGGCTATTATTCGTTCATAGGCGGAAAGAATCATCGCTGTTGATGACCTGCAGTAAGAAGATTGAAGGCGTCTTCAACAGAAATAGTCTGCTTTTCACCACTTGCGCGGTTTTTCAGCTCGACAACGCCTTTTTCAGCACCTTTGGGGCCAATAACAACCTGCCAAGGCAGACCGATCAGATCCATGGTAGCAAATTTGGCACCGCCTCTTTCATTACGGTCATCGTAAAGGGTATCAATGCCTGCGGCTTCCAAACGTTGATAGAGAGAATCCGCAATGGCTCGGCAATTTTCGTCATCAATTCTAAGATTGATAAGACCGACATGATAAGGGGCAACGGCTTCCGGCCAGATGATGCCATTATCGTCATGGCTGGCTTCGATAATGGCACCCAAAAGGCGGGAAATACCAATGCCATAGCTGCCCATCTGGATCGGAATTGGTTTTCCATCGGGGCCGGGGAGGGTGAATCCCATCGGTTTTGAATATTTTGTGCCAAAGAAGAAAATATGGCCGACTTCGATACCGCGAGACTGGCGCAGCTTGTCGCCTGCTTGCGCTTCCCTTAAAGGATCGCGCTTTTCATCTGTGGCGGCATAATCAGAAATATGATCGTTAACGATGCTTTGAAGCGCTTTGGGATCATCAAAGTCAGCTTCGATATGGCGGGTCGGCTGTTCCCAATTGCTATGATAGAAAACATCGCTTTCGCCATTTGGAGCAAGAACGATAAATTCGTGCGATAAATCACCACCGATAGGTCCAGTATCGGCCTGCATTGGGATAGCTCTTAACCCAAGGCGTGAAAAGCTGTTCAAATAAGCAACGAACATCCGATTATAATTGTGACGACCAGCCGTTTCATCAATATCGAAGCTGTAAGCATCCTTCATCAGGAATTCTCGGCCACGCATTACCCCGAAACGCGGTCGGACTTCATCGCGGAATTTCCATTGAATATGGTAGAAAATACGCGGCAGATCGCGATAGCTTTGCAGATTATCGCGAATAAGCGCGGTAATCATTTCTTCGTTGGTCGGACCATACAGCAATTCGCGATTATGTCTGTCTTTGATGCGCAGCATTTCTGGGCCATAAGCATCATACCGGCCAGATTCGCGCCACAAGTCAGCCGTCTGAAGCGTCGGCATCAATAATTCAAGCGCACCAGCCCGAGCTTGTTCTTCGCGGATAATTTTTTCAATCCGGCGCAAAACCCGCAGTCCCAAGGGAAGCCATGCATAAATACCGGCAGCCGTCTGGCGAATCATGCCAGCTCTTAGCATGAGTTTGTGGCTGATAATCTGGGCATCAGCCGGCGTTTCTTTCATCACAGGAAGAAAATAACGGGATAAGCGCATAGGATAAAAACTTCATCTGTCATAAAAAGGTTATTTTTAATGCTTGTAAATGTCAGAACCCGTTGCTGCAACTGAACTTTTTCTTTTTCAATCAACTTTAATGATGAAAAAAATACAAAAGAAGTTTTTATCAAAATAACGGGATGGGGGATCTTGGTAGCTATTTTTATTGTAAGACAAAAATGAGAGAGTGGTTCGCAACTAATGTTGCATCTATAACACATTTCTCGTCCATTTTAGCACAGACATGAAAAGCACGATGACAAGATCGCAGAAGTCGCATAGCCTTCAATACAGGCCTTAATTCAAGGGGGATTGGTCTAAAAGACTAAAGTCTTTTTATGATTCTTTCGGGGGGAAGTAATCAAAAGACTATATGTCGAGCAAGGGGGTTGACGCTTACCGTCACGCGAGACGCCCGGGTTTTTACCCGGGCGTTTTTTTATGCAAAAAAGGCCATCAATTTTTTGATGGCCTTTTGCTTTTCTTAAACCAGACGGCTTTGTTTTAATGCCGCTGCAACAAAATCAGAAAAGAGAGGAT
>NZ_JAIWON010000079.1 GCF_020216885.1 Zymomonas sp.
TCAGAGCTTGCCGCTAAGGTAAGAACCGGCGAATCCGCCGGATTGACTTTGGCATAAACCGGCGGTGCCGGAAGGTCAGCCGGTAACAGGGCATTAGCCGCATTGATGGCCGCCTGCACTTCCTGTTCTGCAACATCCAAGGCTTCATTAAGGCCAAATTGCAAGGTGATGACCGACGCCCCAGCCGCACTTTTAGTAGTCATACGGGAAAGGCCAGACATCTGCCCGAATTGCCGTTCCAAAGGCGCGGAGACCGTCTGACTGATAACTTCCGGCGAAGCCCCCGGATAGAGGGTAGAGACCTGAATAGTCGGGTAATCCACTTCGGGCAAAGCCGAAAGCGACATATAGTGAAAGCCGAGCAGACCAGCTAGCACAATCGCAATGACGATCAGCGAGGTTGCGACAGGCCGCAAGATAAAAAGACGTGAAGGGTTCATTCAGCCAATTCCTTGCGACCTTTTTCTTGACGGATCATCTTATGATTTAGCCTGCGTTTTTGTCGCGTTATCCCGTGGTTTGATATTCATTTCCTTGGAAGATTCCGCTGGAGTCTGCACCTCGGAATTTTCTATCAGGCGATCGCCCCCTTCGGTGACAACCAACTGATTGGCATCCAGACCTTTCAGAATGACGATATTATCGCCATAGCTGCTGCCTGTTGTCACAAAATGGCGATGCACTTTCCGTTGTTTATCAACCAACCAGACATAGCTTCCATTGTCAGCTTCCCGAATAGCCGTGGACGGCACGGTGACAACCTGACGCAGCGTTTCTACATTCAAATGGATATTCACGAATTGGTTCGGGAATAATTTTCCCGTTGCGTTGTGAAAACGGATTTTGCCTTTTACTGTCCCGCTGGTGGTGTCGATGCGGTTATCAAGTGTCAGCAACCACCCTTCCCCGAGATTTTCGGTTTTTGTCCGGTCATAGGCGGTGCCGGTTAGCTGGCGGCCTGTCTTAACCTGCTTTTCGACTTCAGGGACAAAATCTTGTGCCATAGTGAAAACAACATCAATCGGATCAAGGGAGGTGACAACCGCAACGCCACTGCTATCACCAGCAGCGATATAGTTCCCCTGATCGATTGGACGCAAGCCAACCCGTCCGGTAACAGGTGAAGGAATTGTGGTATAGCCGAGATTGACTTTCGCATAATCAACAGCACCGCGATCAGCAATGACCGTACCTTCTAACTGATGGACGGTAGCGGCCTGTGTATCGACATCCTGTTTTGCAATGGAATCAGAGCCTAGCTGCTGATCGCGGGCAAGCTGGATACGAGCATTTTCAAGCTGAGCAATATCCCGACGCAATGCGCCTTCATTCTGGACAAGCTGGGCTGAGTAAAGGCGGGGATCAATCAGAGCAAGAGGTTGGCCTTCTTTGACCATCTGTCCTTCGGTATAGAGAATCCGTTTAATATAGCCGGAGACCTGTGGCTTTACTGTAATCGTCGAAACGGGCGTGACCGTCCCCAAGGCTTCGACCTCGATTGGAACATCCGCCGTTTTGCTTTTGACGATAGAGACCGTCACCGGCATATCGCCATCATCGCCCGGAGGCCCCATTTTTGAGGATTTTCCATGATGGCCATGGCTGGCAGATTTCTGGTTATTAGTCTTGTTGTTATGAGTGATATAGGCGATTAAAAGAAAGATCAAAGCTAAGACGACCAGTGAAATGATCCAGCTTTTTAATTTTCCTTTTTGGGAGAGAGAAGGAGCAGAGGACGGCTCGATTGTCTCTTGTTTTTTATCCGGATGAGGCATGTTCTGACCGTCTGTTTCTTCTTGCATATGGCTAGCTGACCCTCTCCTCAAATCACAATCACTACGATCACAGGCTGTTTTTACCGAAAGGCCACGATAGGAAGCCTTTTATGACTTGGAAATGAATAAAAAATGACAATTTTGCAGGTAACTTTGTTATTTGTCGCTCTTTAAAAATATCCTATTAAGCTTGTCATAACCGTTTCAAATCAGCCAAGGCAAGGCCACAAAATTTCTTGCTTAATGGATGATGTTTTCACTTTGTTAATTTATGCAAAGTTAATAATATCCGTTATATTCTGCGATTAAGACAAAAGTTTTTGAAAATTTCAAGGGCGTTTTATTATTTCTAACTGTAAAAAAATAACAAAAATACCGTAAAAGAAAATAACAAAAAGTCAACCTAACCAAAGCTGTAATTTCATTCGTTATAAGAACGAAATTATCCGGTTATGGTCACAAAATTTGGCAGAGGCTTTATATGCAACAATCCCTTCAGGCAGTCGATGACTCTACCCCTTATCAAGACCCCTCTTTTAGTCAGTTTATCAAGCATGGGCGAAATGTCATCCTGTCCGAAGCCACCGCGATGCATCATCTCGCCGCGTCTATCGGTGTCGATTTTGCAAAAGCGGTCTCGATGCTGCTCGAAACGCGTGGCCGCATTATTGTAAGCGGTATCGGAAAATCCGGTCATGTCGGACGGAAAATAGCCGCAACATTAGCGTCTACTGGTTCTTCCGCCTTTTTCATTCATCCGGCGGAAGCTGCCCATGGCGATTTGGGGATGATGATGAATGGCGATATCTTGATCGCCATTTCTTTTTCTGGCCGCACGCGCGAATTATTGCCGATGATCAGCTATGCCCAGACGCTTCAAGTGCCGGTTATTGTTATCACCTCTCAAAAGGGTGATATCTTGCCAAAAGAAGCAACGTTGAGCCTGCGCTTGCCAGAATTGAAAGAGGCTTGCCCTGCGAATATTGCCCCAACAACCTCGACAACCTTAACCATGGCTTTGGGTGATGCTTTGGCTGTCAGCATGATGAGGCATCGCGGTTTTTCTCGTGACGCATTCAAATTACTGCATCCCGGTGGCCAAATCGGATTCCGATTACAATCTGTCAGTCGTTTGATGCATGAAGGTGACGCCCTCCCCCTTGTGCATCGTAAAGAACCGATGCGCGATGTTCTGGTAACCATGAGCCGGAAAAGTTTTGGAAGCGCAGGTGTCGTTAATGACGAAGGCGAATTGATGGGTGTGATTACAGATGGTGATTTGAGACGCCATGCCGATCACTTGATGGAAAGCGCGGCAGAAGATGTCATGACATCTGATCCTGTAACCATGCGGGCAGATGATATGGCTGAAGATGCCTTAATTTTGATGACTGAAAAACGAATCACCAGTCTGTTTATCTTGGGTAAAAATGGCGCAAAACAGCCTGTTGGCCTGCTTCATATCCATGATCTGACCCGAATGGGTCTCTAAACCGGATAGCCTTGCCGTTTTTATCCTGCCAAGCCCTTCTCTTTTTAAGCGGTATAATTTAGAGGAGGGCTAAATTTGATGAGACAGTTTAGCTGTCTATTGTGTAAAAAAGGCGGATGGCTATGAACGCTTTCAAGCCTGTTACAAATTAGATTAGGGAGAAGGCGGTAGTGAAAGCTAATGTTCATGTGACGCTGAAAAATGGCGTCCTCGATCCTCAAGGTAAGGCTATCCATCACGCATTAGAACGGCTTGGATTTTCCGGCGTGAATAATGTCCGGGTTGGCCGTTTAATCGAACTTGATCTTGATGATAACGTTTCCGATCAGGAAATTGAGGATATGTGCAGGAAGCTGTTGGCTAATATGGTCATCGAAAGCTTTCGTATCGAGAAGGTTGCCTGATGAAAGCTGCTGTCCTTGTCTTTCCGGGGTCGAACTGCGATCGTGATCTGGCTGTTGCTATTGAAAAAATCTGTGGCAACAAGCCTGTTATGGTCTGGCATCAGGAAAGCGAATTGCCAGACGACCTCGACCTTATCGCTGTACCGGGTGGCTTTTCCTATGGGGATTATCTGCGCTCTGGTGCTATGGCTGCCCGTTCGGCGGTTATGCCTGCGGTCATTAAACAGGCTGAACGCGGTGTGCCGGTTCTCGGCATTTGTAACGGTTTCCAGATCCTGACCGAAGCGGGTTTGTTGCCCGGTGCTTTGATGCGGAATGCTGGCCTGTCCTTTATTTGCCGGAATGTCGGGCTGGAAATTCAGAACACGACATCGCCTTTCACGCGTCTTTACAAGAAAAACCAGAAAATTCATCTGCCGGTTGCCCATCATGACGGGAATTACACCGCGGATGAGGCTACTTTGGATCAGCTGGAAAACGAAGATCGGGTAGCATTGCGCTATACCGAAAACGTCAATGGTTCTGCCCGAAATATTGCTGGTGTTCTTAACAAAAAAGGCAATGTTCTCGGTTTAATGCCACATCCTGAAAGAATGATCGAAGATGCCCATGGGGGCAAAGATGGCTATAATATGTTTGCATCCTTGATGCAGGTTATGGCTTAAAATTAAAGAAGAGCAACCGGCTTTTTATGTTTTTGGTCGGTTGCTCATCTGTTTAAATATTGAGACTATTTTCAACGTTTTTATTTATGCCTGATGCTATAAATTTTTATAGTCTTCTTGGTTCGGCTGATTTGTTTTTTGTCGAGTTTTCATCACAGCCAAGGCTTGATATTTGTGATTGCCTTCAGATTGAGAAGGCGGATTTTAAGCCTGAATCTAGCATAGACATAGCTATCTTACTCTCAAATAGCGATTAACTGGGTTCTGTTGACAAAGTCAGGTAACCATAATTTTACAGCGGCAGTATGAAGGAAAGCGAGGAAAGATTGTCTGGTTTTGTCATAGCCTGTGACGATACGTCTGAACGGCTTCAACTTATTGAACATCCGTTCGATATGATGACGATCTTTGTAGTGCTGTAAATTATAAAGAATATGCTTTTTTCGATTAGAGCGAGGCGGGATAATAGGCAGGATAGCTGAAAAATCAGTTGTTTTTCGTAGCTTATCGCTATCATATCCTTTTTTGCTGAGAAAACGGCGAGGCGTTGTGACAGGAATATCTATAAAGCTGTCGGCACCAGAATAATCAGAGACTTCACCGCCGGTTAGTATCAAAGCTAGAGGGCGTCCTTGACCATCTGAACGAGCGTGGATCTTGCTTATAAAGCCGCCATTACCATAGCTTTCTTTGACCAAAGCCGTCCTTATACGTCCCCCTTTTGCGCCAGCCACTTAGCTATAAGCTCGAATGATTGCGCTATCTACCCTATGTTGCCAGTCATCCGTCAGGCCAAGGTCAAGGAGGGTTTCAAGAAGAACGTCCCACACACCCTGTGCCGCCCACCGAGGAAACCGAACATAAACCAAATTCCATTTCCCATAGCGTTCATGCATGTCTCGCCACGGGCAGCCTGCTCGAAGCACATAAAGCATACCATTTAGAAACAACCGATTACTTTTTGCGGGACGCGCGCTGCGGCCTTGTTCGCTTGGAAGAAGACCCTCTATTATCTTCCACTCCACATCCGTCAGATCTCCTCGCATCCAGTCTGCCTTACAAAAACTTGTCCTCAATTTATCCCTGAAAATCTTAAATGATATTCGTTATCAACAGAAGCTAATCTTACAAAATATCAAATCGTCAGGCTTTTTTAGCCTGTTTGTCATTGGTCAGGAACAAATCTGTCTCTTTTTTCTTTATTACTAGCAGGATTATACTGCGTTTATTCGACTGTGTTTTAAGCGTGAAAATCTTGTCGGATCTCTGCGGAGAAGAAAAAATGAGACGTCTGTTTTCTGAAAACCGCAGTTGGGGTTGGACCATGGCCTATGCGGTCTGCCAAATCCTCTTCGGTATTGCGGCTATCTGTTTTCCTTTCCATATGTCGGTTGCCAGCGGGTTGTTTTTCGGCTGGATTTTGATTGTTGCGGCTATTTTCGCGATTATTTCTGGCTTTAGCAGCCGTCATATCAGAGGCCATTGGCTGGATATTATCTGTGGTGTGATTGCTTTTATTACCGGTGTGATTGCAATCGAATATCCGGTGGCTAGTGCGCTTACGATCGTGTGGTTGATTGCTTGCTGGTTGCTGTTAGTCGGTTTGACCCAGCTTTTTATTGCTTTCCGCATTGTGACGGAAAGAAACTGGCTGCTTTTACGGGGTATTGTCAACAGCTTGATCGCCCTATTCCTGTTCTTTTCAAGCGACAAAACCTCTTTGGCCTTTTTGGGTTTGGCCGTCGGATTCGCCTTTGTCAGTGAAGGCGTGGGTATGGCGATGCTGGCATTGCGGCTGAAACGATTACAGGAAGAAGACATCATTCTTTAAATTTGAAGTAAAATACCCATGACTTTTTAATAAAAACAGGTCGTCTTATGTGAAAGGCGGCCTGTTTTTTAATCTGCCTTTATTTTGAGGTGACCAATCTTCGATATGCGTTGATGTCAAAAAAGGTCGATTTTATTGTCTTATCGACAAAGCTGATCCACTAACGAATATTATCCCCGTTTATCAGTCATTTATAATCTGCCCATTAGGCACGAAGTAGCTGATAAAGCATATAGTGGCGATGATCTGCGCGAAAAGCTGCTTTTTCGAGGCATCCTTCCTGTTATTCTGCTTCATTCAAATCAGAAAGAAGATATTTCCTGCAATTTTCAATCTTACAAAGATCGTCATCATATCGAGCGGATATTTGATAAGTTAAAGCCATTTCGACGTATCACGCTACGACAAAACCAGAAAATTTTTTTTACCTCTCTTCATATCGCAGCCGTAGAATTGTGGTTACCTTTCTTTTGCCAACCGAACCTAGATAAAAGGCCTTATATGGCAGGCTTTAAATAGTTTTGTGGCTAGAAAGAATTACAAAATAGCTAAAATATGATGACCACGATTCCTATAGGAGAGGCAAGTATTCAAAAGAGGTAAAAATTTTTATCTTCCTTATAAATTGGCTTCTGAAATGACAGAAGAGAGACAAGAAACCCCCAATAAGACAGGGTTAAAACACCTATCTTCAAACTATGGCATGAGGCTTTACACCGCGACATGGCTTTTTGTGGCAGCGCCTTTTGTTGCATTATTTATTACTGTGAAAGGCTTTTTTGAGTGCCACATAACTTTTAGGCATAGCTGGGTTGTTTTTGGGCGTTGTCCTGTTTTTGTTTTGCTTTTTCTTCGACAAAGGATTTGAGATCGACGGCTTTGATGCCAGACAGGCGTTTGATTTTGGCTTTTAATTCGGCGCTTAGGATATAATGGCGACCGACCAGAAAATCAGTGGAAGCACCATCAGGTAATAATGCGCGGACATATAATTCGCCTTGGCCGCCGCGATAGCGGTTAACCAATTCCGATAAAGCAGGAAGAGCTTCGGCTTCGCCTGTTGCGACCGTCATTTTCAAGCGGACAGAGGGGGCTAAATTTTCACAGAGTTGAATGGCACGGATAGAGACACGGGGGGCTTCGTCCCCCGGTCGCCAATCTAATTCGACCTCCATGAGAACGCAGGCTTTTTCTTTGGCCGCTTGCTCTAAGTCTTTCGTGGCCTTTTCGTCGAAGCAACTGGCAAAAAATTGGCCGGAAGCGTCCGAAGCGGCGACCATCATATAACGCCGCCCACGGGCAGAATCCCGCCAGCGGACATCTTCGATCATCGCCGCCATTTGGGTTGCGATCCGTTTTTTACGATAATCTTGAGGGTTTTCGTCATCTTGCGGATAAGAAGGCGGTGCCAGACGGTTAATATCGGCGCGGCTTCTGATCCGTAGGCTGGAAAGCAAAGAGCGGTAATTGTCGATCGGATGCGAAGAGAAGAAGAAACCAAAGGCTTCCTTTTCGGCATTCATCCGTTCGGTCAGGCTCCAGATTTTATCTTCCGGTAATTTGATGGAAGGCATCGCCATTTCTTCCATACCGAAGAGACCACCCTGCCCGCTTTTCCGCATACGGTGGATATTGGCCGCCGTGCCAATAATCATTTCGCTGCTCTGTTTGACAGCGCAACGATCAACCCCAAGAGAGTCAAAGGCACCCGCAGAAGCAAGACTTTCTAATTGCCGCCGGTTGAGATGTTCGGGATTGATACGATTGGCAAAATCATCAAGGTTTTTAAATGCGCCGTTCTTTTCACGTTCCTGACAGATATCATCCATCGCCTTTTCACCGACCCCCTTCAACGCACCAAGGGCATAGCGAACGCAGCCCTCTTCAACCGTAAAATCGGATTGGCTGCGATTGATATCGGGCGGAAGATAACGCAAGCCAGAGCGGCGCATATCGTCAACAAAGACCTGTAACTTGTCGGTCAAAGCCATATCGAAGCACATCGCAGCAGCGTAAAATTCGGCGCGGTAATGGGCTTTTAGCCATGCGGTTTGATACGCCACAAGAGCATAGGCGGCGGCGTGGCTTTTATTAAAGCCATAGCCCGCGAATTTATCAATCAAGTCGAAAAGCTGGTTAGCTTGTGCCTCTGTGATATCGTGTTTTTTACTGCCTTCGACAAAACGCGAGCGTTGCGCGTCCATTTCTGATTGAATCTTCTTACCCATGGCGCGCCGCAACAGATCGGCTTCCCCAAGGGAGTAACCGGCCAAAACCTGCGCGGCCTGCATCACCTGTTCTTGATAAACGATGATACCATAGGTTTCTTTCAAAACCGGTTCGAGCAAAGGATGGGGATAGACGATTTCTTCGCCACCGTTTTTACGTGCGCCAAAACTCGGGATGTTATCCATAGGCCCCGGACGATAGAGCGCAACAAGGGCGATGATGTCTTCAAAACGGGTCGGTTTCACGGCAGCAAGCGTGCGCCGCATCCCTTCGGATTCCAATTGGAACACCCCAACGGTGTCCCCCTGTTTCAAAAGTTCAAAAACGGCCTCATCATCCAAGGGGATATGATCGAGATCGACTTCTATCCCGCGTTTTTTCAGCATTTGAACCGCTTTGTTCAGCACCGAGAGGGTTTTTAATCCCAAAAAGTCGAATTTCACCAATCCGGTTTTTTCAACATATTTCATGTCGAATTGCGTCACCGGAAAATCGGAACGCGGATCACGATAAAGGGGCACTAATTGATGTAACGGTCTATCCCCGATGACCACCCCTGCGGCATGAGTTGAGCTGTGACGCGGCAGGCCTTCCAACTTCATCGCGAGATCAAGCAGACGATGGACATCTTCTTCATTTTCATAAGCCGAGGCGATTTCAGGCACGCCATTTAATGCCCTGTCCAATGTCCAAGGATCGCTGGCCTGACTGGGCACCAATTTAGCTAGACGATCTACTTGGCCGTAGCTCATTTGTAAAACGCGACCCGTATCTTTTAGAACAGCGCGCGCCTTCATTCGTCCAAAAGTGATAATCTGTGCCACATGGTCGAGACCGTATTTATGCTGCACATAGCTGATCACTTCGGAACGCCGCGTTTCGCAGAAGTCGATATCGAAATCTGGCATGGAAACACGTTCAGGATTCAAAAAGCGTTCAAACAGCAATCCCAAGCGTAAAGGATCAAGATTGGTAATCGTCAACGCCCATGCGACGACCGATCCAGCCCCAGAACCGCGTCCGGGCCCAACAGGAATCTGGTTACTTTTTGCCCATTTGATAAAATCGGCAACGATCAAAAAGTAGCCCGGGAATCCCATATTTTCGATGATATTTAATTCATATTGCAGCCGTTCTTCATAGGCTTTGCGATCGACGGGCGTGGTCATAGCCGCCAATCGTGCTTCTAGCCCTGCCCAAGCGTCTTTCCGAAGCATCAGGGTTTCGCCTTCACGGTCACCGGCAAGGCTGGGCAAAATCGGTTTTCGAACGGGGGCAGCCACCGCGCAGCGTTGCGCGATCACCAAGCTGTTTTGAATGGCCTCCGGTATATCTTCAAATAACCGCGCCATTTCTTCGCCGGATTTCATCCATGCTTCGGGAGAGCTATGCCGACGATCGGGGCTGTCCACATAAGCGGAATCAGCAATGCAGAGCATAGCATCATGGGCAGGGTGAAAATCGGCCTCTAAAAAACACACCGGATTAGTGGCGACTAACGGAATATCCCGATCATAGGCCAAGTCGATCAGCCCGTCTTCGGCGGCTTCCTCTATTTCTTCGGAACGGCGGGAAAGTTCGATATATAAACGATCGGGAAAGAT
>NZ_JAIWON010000080.1 GCF_020216885.1 Zymomonas sp.
TTTTTGTAAAATCGTTAAATAGGCTTCGGCCTCGCTTTGCTGTTCTTCTGCCAGTAAGCGCGCCAAAGCGCCTTCTTTACCGCCAGTAAGCGCGAGAAGCCCCTGACTATGTTGTTCAAGAAATTCCATCGAAACATGGGGCGGCAATTCGAGCGGACGACCCAGATGGGCATGGGATACCAAGGCACAAAGATTGTTATAGCCGTCTTCATCCTGTGCATAGAGCGGCAGCCAATCTATTTTTAATTCTTGCCCACTGGCTTCACCGCCGCGCAGCGGACGAGCCACCGCAAGCAGGCTACCAATAATCGGCTGAACCCCGTCTTTTTTCCCGCTGTCAGAAAAAGTCATCACGCCATAAAGGCCATTACGATCACAAATAGCCGCCGCCGGAAAACCCATTTTTTTGGCATGTTGAGTGATGTCTTTTGGCTCGATCGCTCCTTCCAACATGGTGAAACCGGAAAAAATCCGCAACGGAACGAAGGAAGTATAAGGCATAGAGTGACCCAAGGCTAAAAAGACAAAAAAGAGGTGCCTGTCCTAAGAACAGTTTTCAACCGTATTTTTTAGATGGAAATATTTTGATTTGAATAGCAGAGAATGCTGTTTGATGAAAATCTTTCCTCGTAAAAGAAAGTAACTTTGTAAAGCCAGATTGGCCTAACATTGTTATGTTATAATATTACATTATATTGATAAGCAGTTGCATTATCTATCCATTTATGACAAGGCATGTCTTATATTAGATATTGTCATTATAGATAAAGAGAATGACTTTTGGATTATAGTTTTAGCGTTAATAAAGAGCGAAAGAACAAAACATAATCTGGTTTGAACAGGATAATAACTATGCGCCTTAATGAGATGCCATTAAAGAAAGCAACGGTTATCACGGATATCGATTGGTCTGCGTTACCTCCAGAAATCGGACGCCGTTTGCGGGATTTGGGTTTTCATAAAGGTGCCGAAGTCGAATTACAGCATTTTGCCCCGATCAGTCGTGACCCAATTGCCTGTCGCGTTGATAGAATATTGATTGCTATTCGACAGCAGGAGGCTTCGGTTATTTCTGTCAAAGACCCTGATGCCGCACCGGAACCAGCCCTTTCGGAAAAAGCGTCCTCTTCCCGATCAACTGTAGGACAGGCCTGACTTCCATGAACGGACATTGCGAAGATAACTCGCCCCCCTCTATTGACAACAACAACCCTCTGATTGCCATGGTCGGCAATCCGAATACGGGGAAATCTGCCTTATTCAACGCCTTGACCGGCGCACATCAGAAAGTCGGCAATTATCCCGGTGTGACGGTTGAACGGAAATATGGTCATATGGCTTTGCCGGATGGTCGCCCTGTTGAAGTGGTTGATTTACCCGGCACCTATAGTCTTGATCCCGGAAGTGCCGATGAACGGGTGACCCGTGATGTTTTATTCGGTCAGATGCCGAATGAAAAAATACCGGATATCCTGCTTGTCGTTTTGGATGCGACCAATCTTGGACTTCATTTGCGCTTTGCCTTGCAGTTATTGAGTTTGAAAATTCCAACTATTTTCGCGCTGAATATGGTCGATATGGCTGAGCGTGACGGTTTGAAGATTGATATCAATCTGTTGTCCGAAAAGCTGGGTGCCAAGGTTATCCCAACGGTAGCGGTCAGACGGCGCGGTATTGAAGAAGTCAAACAGGAAGTTGCCCATCTGGTCGATCAGATAGCCAAGCAGCCTTCCAAGACCGAAGCCGCCGCCGTATTGGCCGCGAGTGGCGCGCCGATTCTAAAAGATATTTCTTCTTACCAACCAGAAGCCCAACGTCTGACCAAGGAAGTTACCAAGGTCGTTCACAAGCCCAAGGGTTGGACGCAGAAAATCGACGACATTGTTTTGCATCCGATTTTGGGCCCGATCATTCTGGCTGGCCTGATGTTTTTCATGTTTCAGGCGGTTTTTGCTTGGTCGCAAACTCCGATTGGCTGGATTGAAGACGGATTTACAGCTTTGGAGGCCTATATCAGGCCATTACTGCCAGAAGGTCTGATCCGTTCCTTGATTGTCGATGGGGTGATTGCCGGTGTTGGTTCGGTTCTGGTCTTTTTGCCCCAGATTTTGATCCTGTTTCTGTTTATCCTCCTTTTGGAAGGTTCCGGCTATATGGTGCGGGCAGCCTTCTTGATGGACAGATTGATGGCAAAAGTGGGCTTGACTGGCCGTGCCTTTATTCCTTTGTTGTCCTCTTTTGCCTGTGCCATTCCCGGTATTATGGCGACCCGTTCGATCGAAGACCCAAAAAGCCGTTTAACAACGATTTTGATCGCGCCTTTGATGACCTGCTCTGCGCGTCTTCCCGTCTATAGTGTTCTTATCGGTGCCTTTGTGCCTGATAAGGAAATCGGTTTGAAGATTGGCTTGCAAGGCTTGGTGATGTTCTTGCTGTATGTTGCGGGTATTGTTGCCGCCATGCTGGTGGCTTTGATTTTCCGCTATACCCTAGCCAAAGGCAAATCTGGCCTATTTTTGATCGAAATGCCGCGTTACCAAATGCCAATTTTGCGCGATATCATGTTGGGATTATGGCAAAGAGCGATGATCTTTTTAAAGCGCGCTGGCACGATCATTTTAACGGTATCGGTCGCTTTATGGGCTGTTTTGGCCTTTCCACGCGCGCCGGAAGGCGTGCCACAGAGTGAATATTCTATTGCTGGACGGGTGGCGGCAGCCCTTGACCCAATCATGAAGCCTGCCGGTTTTAATCATGCGATGACGATGGCTGTTATTCCCGCTATGGCGGCGCGTGAAGTCGCTGTTAGCGCCTTGGCTACAGTCTATTCAATTGACAGTAGCGATGAAGAAAAAACGCAAGAATCCCTGATCGGAACCCTTAGAAAAGCATGGCCATTGTCGCAAGCCTTGGCTTTTTTGGCGTGGTTTGTTTTCGCGCCGCAATGTCTTTCCACTATCGCCGTGATCCGCCGTGAAACCAATGGTTGGAAATGGCCGTTATTCACCTTGGGCTATCTGTTCACCCTTGCCTATGTTGCTTCGACAATCGTTTTCCATGTTGCCCGAATGTTTGGGCTTTAAAATTTGTTTTTGCCGAGGGCTTTTTCAGGAAAGCCTTTGGCAAAATCGAAAAAAAACGGCTATGGAAAGAACAACGAATAGTGTTGAGGGAATTTTATGGCAGGCAGTGTCAACAAAGTTATTTTGCTGGGTAATTTGGGGCGTGACCCCGAAATAAGAAGCTTTAGCAATGGTAACAGAGTGGCTAATTTACGAATTGCGACCTCTGAAACATGGCGTGATCGCAATAGCGGTGAACGACGCGAAAAAACTGAATGGCATTCTGTCGCCATTTTCAGCGAAGGTTTGGTGAAAGTTGCCGAGCAATATTTGCGGAAGGGTAGCAAAGTCTACATTGAAGGTCAGTTGCAAACCCGTAAATGGCAAGATCAGTCCGGTCAGGATCGCTATTCGACTGAAGTTGTTTTGCAAGGATTCAATGCCAGCCTTGTGATGTTGGATGGTCGCAGTGGCGGCGGTGATTTCAACGGCGGTGGCAATAATTTTGGGGGCGGTAGCGGCTCTGGATTTGGTGGCGGCCAGCAGAATGCAGGCGGCGGTTTCGGTGGCGGTAATGCCGGATCGTCTAACAATGAATGGGGCAAAAGCAGCGGCGGCTTTGGTGATGCGCCTTCTTCCAACACCAGCCATGATCCTTTTGGCATGGATGATTTGGATGATGATGTGCCTTTCTAGAATTTCATTCTACGGTAATAAAAAAGCCCGATTTTATCGGGCTTTTTTTGTGGCTGGAGCCGCTATTCAAGAATACGATATAGGATTTCTGTTTAGAAGAGCGTCGATCTTCTAACTTTAATGCCGGTTATTTTTTATCGTCAAAAAGAGCGGCCAGTTGTTCGACAATAGCACCACCCAGTTGCTCGGCATCCATCAGCGTTACCGCCCGTTTATAATAGCGGGTTACATCATGGCCGATACCAATGGCTAGCAATTCCACCGGCGATTTATTTTCGATCCAGTCGATGACTTTCCGCAGATGCTTTTCAAGAAAGCTGCTGCTGTTGACGGAAAGTGTGGAATCATCCACCGGCGCACCGTCGGAAATCACCATCAAGATACGGCGATCTTCTGGCCGAGCCAAAAGACGATTATGCGCCCATAACAGGGCTTCACCGTCGATATTTTCTTTTAACAGTCCTTCCCGCATCATCAGACCAAGCGAATTTTTCGCCCGCCGCCACGGTTCATCTGCTTCTTTATAAATAATATGCCTTAGATCATTTAAACGCCCCGGAGCCGCTGGACGACCGTTATTTGTCCAGTCTTCGCGGCTGTTCCCGCCTTTCCATGCCCGCGTTGTAAAGCCAAGAATTTCAGTTCTGACCCCGCAACGCTCTAATGTGCGCGCCAAAATATCCGTCGAAATCGCCGCTATTGAAATAGGCCGCCCCCGCATTGAACCGGAATTGTCAATCAGAAGGGTGACGACCGTATCTTTAAAGCTGGCCTCCCTTTCGATCTTATAGCTGAGAGGAAGCAAAGGATTGGCGACCACACGCGATAGGCGAGCGGAGTCCAACAGGCCTTCTTCCTGATCAAAGTCCCAATGGCGATTTTGTTGCGCCTGTAAGCGGCGTTGGAGGCGATTGGCCAGCCGTGTCACCATGCCATGAAGGGCGTTTAACTGCTGATCGAGATAAGAACGCAGCCGCCGCAACTCTTCTTCATCACAGAGGTCATGGGCAGCGACTACCTCGTCATAGCGAGTCGTATAGATTTTATAATCGAAGGCATTCGGTGACAGCATTTTTTGGCCGGAGGCATCGGGAGATAATCCTTCACCTTCGTCATCGCCGCCGCCATTTTCTTGGTCTTCGCCATCCTCGCCGTCATGGCTGGTAGAAGAGGTTATTTCCTCCGAGTCATCCGCTTGTTGCCCCTGCCCCTTCATTTCGGTGGCTTCACTGCTGCTGTCTTCATCCCCTTGATCGGGTTTGCTTTCTGCGCCTTTCGGTGTTTCTTCCTCGTCTTCGCCATGGGCATCATCGGAATCCGTGGGCTTGGTTTCCGGTTGATCTTGTAGCGAGATGATTTGTAAATCTTGCAACAGATTTAAGGCTTGATGGGTGAAACTGGATTGATCGGAAGCCGATTGCGCCAAGGCATCCAAGGCCTTATCCGCTTTTTCTTCGACCCAAGGGCGCAATAATTCTAAGGCTTTTTTGGCCGATTCTGGCGGGGCATCGCCCGTCATTCTTTCGCGCAATAACAGCGGCAGGGCGATGTCTAACGGCACTTCTTCCCGAATTTTAATTTGCGACAAATTGGTCTTGGACAATTCGGATTCCAAGGCCACTTTCAAATTTTGCCGCACGCCTTCCATCGCTTGCGCGCCAAGCGATTCTACCCGTGCCTGTTCCAGCCCATCGAGGATATGGCTGGCTTGGGCATCTATCGGTCTTTTTTCAGCATGTAACAGCGGATTATGCCATTTGGCCTTGAGCGCAAAAGCATCACTTACCCCACGCGCCAAAGCTACATTTTCAGGCGAAAGCGATCTATCGGGCATCGGCACCGAAATCACATCATCCTTCATAGAAGGCGTTTGGGTCGTAAAACGGACATCCAGATTAGGCTTATCCGCAATCGCACGGGCAACGCCGCTTAAATACTGCCGGAATTTATCGAATTGGGTATCGTCAGCCATGGCGCGCGGCTCTTTCATTACATATTAGTCCAGCGGTAAATCCTGACCAAAAACGCGCTGGTAATATTCAGCCACCAGCGGTCTTTCGGATTCGTCACAGCGATTCAGGAAAGAAACCTTGAAGGCAAAAGCTGTGTCTTTGAAAATGGATTCATTTTCAGCCCAGCTTAAAACGGTTCTGGGGCTCATCACAGTTGAGATATCGCCATTGATAAAGCCAGCGCGGGTCAGGTCTGCAACGCTGACCATACGGGCAATCAGCTTTTTGCCTTCTTCGCTGTCATAATCGGGGCGTTTCGCAAGGATGATCTTTTCTTCCGTTTCAGATGGAAGGTAATTCAGCCTTGTGACGATATTCCAGCGATCCATTTGGCCTTGGTTGATCTGTTGCGTACCATGATAAAGGCCGCTGGTATCGCCCAAACCAACGGTATTCGCCGTTGCGAACAAACGGAAATACGGGTTAGGACGGATAACACGATTTTGATCCAGCAAAGTCAGCTTGCCACTGGTTTCCAAAACGCGTTGGATCACGAACATCACATCAGGACGACCGGCATCATATTCATCGAAAACTAAGGCCGTCGGCGTTTGCAAAGCCCAAGGCAGGATGCCTTCTTGAAATTCGGTGATCTGCTGACCATCGCGCAGCACGATTGCATCGCGGCCGATCAAGTCGATACGGCTGATATGGGCATCAAGATTGACGCGCATGGTCGGCCATTTCAGCCGCGCGGCGATCTGTTCGATATGAGAGGATTTACCGGTGCCGTGATAGCCCTGCACCATCACCCGCCGATTATAGGCAAAGCCTGCCAAAATCGCGAGGGTCGTTTCTTTGTCGAAGATATAAGCTGGATCAAGATCCGGCACCCGTTCATCGGCAATCGAGAAAGCAGGGACTTCCATATCGGAATCAATGCCAAAGACATCCCTTACCTTTACCTTGATATCCGGCGCGTCGAGAACCGTTTCACTGTCAGATTGAAAATTGTCGAACTCAGCCATGATCTTTCCTTGAGAATAACGTGTGATATTAGGCAAAAACAGCAGAGGATTTCAAATGCGTATAAGCGGCGATAACATCCTGTAATGCTTTCTCATAAGAGCGGTTGCCTCCATTGCGGTCAGGATGATAGCGCCGCAGTAATTCGGCATATCTTTTACGAAGTTTACCCCGATCGGCTCCGGCTTCAAGTCCTAGCGTTTTTAAGGCCTTTTCGTCAGAAGGGGAAACACGCTTTCCGCTTTGGCGATGAAAAAAACCTTTATCGCCTGATCGTTTAAAGCGGGCAGCCACCGCATCAAGAGGGTCTTTGAAATCAGCCCAGCGTGGCGGGGGTGTGCTGCCATGGGTGGCAAAGGCACGGCTTTCTGTTTCCCAACCACTATAGGGGCGTTGTTCGTGATAGATTTCTTCCTCGGACATACCTTCAAAATAATTATAACTATTATTAAAGGCGCGCACATGTTCGAGGCAAAACCAATGCCAGCGACTATCGCCCCCGTCTGGCGGTATTTCGCCTGATTGACGAGGAGCTTTGAACTCACCGAGCTTGCTGCAACCCGAATGCTCGCAAAGGCGATCTTGCCCTGACACCCGCCCGTGGAATCGTTCGGAAGTGCTTTTTCTGTCTCTTTCCGCCAAACTTGTCCCCATATTCCGGCTCTTGGAATATCGAAGTTAAAGAGCCTTGTCCTTTCCTGTCTCGCGATATCCTTCTTAGATATAGCTTGAAAGTAAAAAATTTCTAGTTTAATTCCAGCCGGATGGAATGAAATAATGAGGTATTTATGGCACGCCCCAAAACCATTGACAGGGAAAGGGTCTTGAAGTCTGCAGAACAACTGGTTCAAAGAGCAGGCGCAACAGCCATGACTCTTGATGCAGTGGCCAAAGAGGCGGGCATTACCAAGGGTGGGCTACAATATTGTTTCGGTAGCAAAGACGATTTGATTACGGCTTTGATTGACCGTTGGATTGCTGCTTTTGATTATGAAGTAAAGGCATATAGCCGATCGGATGATAGTCCAGCCGGAAAAGCCCGCGCCTATGTGCAGGCATCCAGCCAGATTGATGATGCCACTAGCGCCCGCATGGTAGGCATGCTGGTGACGTTACTGCAATCGCCCAATCATCTGAAAAAAATACAGGCATGGTATGCCGGATGGATGGAGAAAAATTTGGGACAATCCGAAGAGGCAAGGCATATCCGCACCATGCTTTTCGCAGCCGAGGGCGCTTTTTTATTAAGGAGCCTTGGCTTTATCAAAATGTCGGAAAGCGAATGGGCGACCGTGTTTGACGATATCAAAAAACTGGTGCCGGTAGCCTAGGCTGGTCGTGCATCATTCAAATAAATTTATCTGTTTCGTATGGGTATTGACAGAATGAATAGCTTAAGTCGCTTGTTAATGAAGAAGATTTTCGGGGCGGAAAAAACCTCGTATAAACCAGCTTCCGATACCATCATCGGAACGGATACCCTGAAAAGACCGAACCGGCGGCCTGAACCGACGGCAAAAGTCGATAAAACGATATTCAAGACTATGGGGAATAGTCTGAATAATACCCTTGTTTCAGCCTGTGACTGGCTGATTGGACAACAAAAACCCGATGGTCATTGGGTCGGTGCCGTGGAATCCAATGCTTCTATGGAAGCAGAATGGTGTCTGGCCTTGTGGTTTTTGGGTCTGGAAGATCATCCGCTTCGTCCAAGATTGGGCAACGCCCTTTTGGAAATGCAGCGGGAAGATGGCTCTTGGGGGGTTTATTTTGGCGCTGGAAATGGCGATATCAATGCCACCGTTGAAGCCTATGCCGCCTTGCGGTCTTTGGGGTATTCTGCCGACAATCCGGTTTTGAAAAAAGCCGCTACATGGATTGCCGAAAAAGGCGGATTGAAAAATATCCGCGTCTTCACCCGATATTGGCTGGCTTTGATCGGGGAATGGCCTTGGGAAAAGACCCCTAACCTGCCGCCTGAAATTATCTGGTTTCCTGATAATTTTGTCTTTTCGATTTATAATTTTGCCCAATGGGCGCGGGCAACCATGGTGCCGATTGCTATCCTGTCCGCGAGACGGCCAAGCCGACCATTACGCCCAGAAGACCGTTTGGATGCGTTATTTCCCGAAGGCCGACAGAATTTTGATTATGAATTGCCGAAAAAAGAAGGCATCAATCTTTGGTCGCAATTCTTCAGAACCACTGACCGTGGATTACATTGGGTTCAGTCCAATCTGTTAAAGCGTAATGGGTTGCGTGAAGCCGCTATCCGTCATGTTTTGGAATGGATCATCCGGCATCAGGATGCCGATGGTGGTTGGGGTGGGATTCAACCGCCTTGGGTCTATGGTTTGATGGCGTTACATGGTGAAGGTTATCAGCTTTATCATCCGGTAATGGCCAAGGCCTTGTCTGCTTTGGATGATCCCGGTTGGCGGCATGACAGAGGCGAGGCTTCTTGGATACAGGCCACCAATAGTCCGGTATGGGATACAATGTTGGCCTTGATGGCGTTAAAAGATGCCAAGGCTGAGGATCGTTTTACGCCGGAAATGGATAAGGCCGCCGATTGGCTGTTGGCTCGACAGGTCAAAGTCAAAGGCGATTGGTCAATCAAATTGCCCGATGTTGAACCCGGTGGATGGGCATTTGAATATGCCAATGATCGTTATCCCGATACCGATGATACCGCCGTCGCTTTGATTGCCCTTTCCTCTTATCGCGATAAGGCGGAGTGGCAAGCAAAAGGCGTTGAAGACGCGATTACCCGTGGCGTTAACTGGTTGATCGCGATGCAAAGCGAATGTGGCGGTTGGGGTGCCTTTGATAAGGATAATAACAGAAGTATCCTTTCTAAAATTCCTTTCTGTGATTTCGGAGAATCTATTGATCCGCCTTCAGTCGATGTGACGGCGCATGTCTTGGAGGCTTTTGGCACCTTGGGACTGTCCCGCGATTTACCGGTTGTCCAAAAAGCGATTGAGTATGTTCGTTCTGAACAGGAATCTAACGGCGCTTGGTTTGGCCGTTGGGGCGTTAATTATATCTATGGCACCGGTGCGGTTCTTCCTGCTTTGGCAGCGATCGGTGAAGATATGTCCCAGCCTTATATCACGAAGGCTTGTGATTGGCTGGTCGCGCATCAGCAGGAAGATGGCGGTTGGGGCGAAAGCTGTTCTTCCTATATGGAAATTGACTCTATCGGGAAAGGATCAACGACCCCTTCCCAAACCGCTTGGGCAGTCATGGGATTGATCGCCGCCAATCGTCCCGAAGATTACGAAGCCATTGCCAAAGGATGCCATTATCTGATTGATCGCCAAGAACAAGATGGTAGCTGGAAAGAAGAAGAGTTCACCGGCACCGGATTCCCTGGTTATGGCGTGGGTCAGACGATCAAGTTGGATGATCCGGCTTTGTCGAAACGTTTGCTTCAAGGCGCTGAACTGTCACGTGCCTTTATGCTGCGTTATGATTTTTATCGGCAATTCTTCCCGATTATGGCGTTAAGTCGGGCAGAGAGACTGATTGATTTGAATAATTGATAGTATGGGGACGGAGGCGTTTTTTCAAAAAAGACAAATCCGTCCTATTTTCGAGGATCGAGGTTAAAAGGATAAGAACCGCTCTCTTTGATCGGACAGATTACTGGATATTTTAAAATGGAAAGCCGTTATCCCTCGAAATTTTTACCGATCCCTTAAGACCTTGATCTATCCAAAGAGAGGCGCGATTATCGCCTTGTAATGCGGGATATTTTTCCAAGAATTTTCTTTAAGAATAGTCGTTAAAATCCCGTCATTCTGCCGTTTTTCGAGCATAAAAATAAAAATCAGTCTGGAAAATTTTTAAATCATCTCAATTTAGAATAGGCTGTTATCGCGATAACCCCAAAATTGAGGGAAATTTTATGAATATGTCCAGCCCATCCGACAATAATGAAGCCCCAATAGCGCGTTTAATACGAAAACGCTTGGAGGCCGCTTTCTCGCCGGAGACGCTGGTCATCGAAGATGATAGCAACAAACATGCAGGCCATGCCGGTCATCCGCATCGGAGCGAAAGCCATTTTACGGTAACTCTTGTTGCCCAAGCATTTGAAAATGAAAGCCGAATCAGTCGGGAAAGAATGGTTCACAAGGCGTTAGGCGACCTGTTACCCGACCGGATTCATGCTTTGAGACTGAAACTCAGCACGCCTTTAAGGCAGGAATAGCCTGACTTCTCTTGTATCTGTTTTTTTTCGCCTTTTTATGTCGCCTTTTCTTGCTGAATAGGGCTTCAAGGGGTATGGAACCTCCATCATGACTAAACCGCTTGTCTTTGCTATCCCGAAAGGTCGTATTCTGAAAGAGGCGCTTCCTATGTTGGAGGCCGCCGGTATCATTCCTGAGCCGGCCTTTTTGGATAAAGAAAGCCGGTTGCTGCAATTCAAAACAAACCGCCCCGATATCGAAATTATTCGGGTTCGCGCCTTTGATGTTGCAACTTTTGTTGCGCATGGGGCTGCCCAGATGGGTATTGTCGGTTCCGATGTTATTGAAGAATTCAGCTATCCCGAGCTTTATGCGCCAGTTGACCTTGATATCGGTCACTGTCGTCTTTCTATAGCGGAGCCGAAAAGGCTTGCGAAAGATGATGACCCACGGGAATGGAGCCATGTCCGTGTTGCTACCAAATACCCGCATTTGACGCATCGACATTTCGAGGCTCGCGGGGTTCAGGCTGAGTGTATTAAGCTCAATGGTGCGATGGAAATCGCCCCTGCTCTGGGTCTTGCGGGCCGGATTGTCGATCTCGTCTCGTCAGGGCGCACCTTGGAAGAAAACGGGTTGGTTGAAGTCGAAAAAATTATGCCGATTTCCGCTCGTCTTATCGTCAACCGTGCCGCGTTTAAAATGCGGGCAGGCGATATTGCGCCCTTGGTTGAAAATTTCCGCCGTTTGGTAGGAGTTGCGGATAATGTTGCTTAAATTAGATAGCCGTAAGGCTGATTTTGAAGCTGATTTTACTCGGTTAGTGGATGAAAGACGGGAAAGCGAAGGCGATGTTTCCCGTGATGTCTCGGCTATTATTGCCGATGTCAAAAAACGCGGTGATGTCGCTATTGCCGAATTGACCCAGAAATTCGATCGTCATGATCTGAATAAGGGTGGGTGGCAGCTGACCCAAGAAGAAATCAAGAAGGCTTGTGACTCCTTGCCTTCGGAATTGATGGACGCTTTGAAACTGGCCGCGACCCGTATTCGTCACTGCCACGAAAACCAGCTGCCTGAAAGCAGCGAGATGACCGATGCCGCTGGCGTTCGCATGGGTGTTCGTTGGCAGGCCGTTGAAGCCGCCGGTCTTTATGTTCCCGGTGGACGGGCTGCTTATTGTTCATCTGTTTTGATGAATGCGGTTCCGGCTAAAGTCGCCGGTGTAAAGCGTCTGGTGATGGTTACCCCGACCCCCGATGGTTTTGTTAATCCGGCGGTGATTGCCGCTGCTGTCATTTCCGAAGTCGATGAAATCTGGAAAATTGGTGGCGCGCAGGCTGTCGCGGCTTTGGCGTTGGGAACCGAAAAGATTAAGCCGGTTGATGTCGTTGTGGGCCCCGGTAACGCTTGGGTAGCAGAAGCCAAGCGTCAGCTTTACGGTCAGGTCGGCATTGATATGGTTGCAGGCCCGTCTGAAATCGTGGTGGTTGCCGATAAGGACAACGATCCTGAATGGTTAGCCGCCGATCTTTTGAGTCAGGCTGAACATGACCCGACCAGCCAGTCGATTTTGATTTCTGATTCCGAAGATTTGATCGAAAAAACGATCGAAGCGGTTGGAAGACGACTGGAAAAGCTGGAAACCCAAAAGGTTGCTCGCGAAAGCTGGGACAAACACGGCGCCACTATTTTGGTGCAATCTTTGGATGAAGCCCCTGCTTTGGTTGACCGTCTGGCACCGGAACATCTTGAATTGGCGGTGGCTGATCCTGATGCTTTATTTGCCAATGTGCACCACTCTGGTTCGGTCTTCCTTGGCCGTTATACGCCAGAAGCCATTGGTGATTATGTCGGGGGCCCAAATCATGTTTTGCCAACCGGTCGTCGTGCGCGTTTCTCTTCTGGATTGTCGGTTATCGACTTTATGAAGCGCACCACCTATCTTAATTGCTCGCAAGAGGCTTTAAGTAAGATTGGCCCTGCGGCCGTGACTTTGGCAAAGGCTGAAGGCCTGCCTGCTCACGCTGAATCTGTGATATCAAGGCTTAATAAATAATGGCGCAAGCGCAAAAACGCCCTCATAAAAACGCCCGTTCGGCAGCCAGATTGGCTGCCGTTCAGGCACTCTATCAACGTGAAATGGAAAAAACGCCGCTCAACATTCTGTTGGATGAATTCCATCAGTATCGTTTGGGAGCGACCATTGAAGACGCGACATATACCAAAGCAGAGCCGAGCTTTTTTGACGATATCGTCAGAGGTGTTGGTGCGCGTTGTGAAGAAATAGATCGCGTTATTTCTGAAAATCTATCGGAAAGATGGAGCCTCGATCGCTTGGATCGTCCGATGCGCCAGATTTTGCGTGCCGGAACGTATGAATTACTGGCTCGTCCCGATATTCCAACCGCAACAGTTATCAGCGAATATATTGACGTTGCGAATGCCTTCTATGACCGTCAAGAAAAGAATTTTGTGAACGGTTTGCTAGATACGGTTGCCAAGAAACTGCGTTCATCAAATAA